>WJMD01000108.1 GCA_014728125.1 Candidatus Effluviviaceae Genus V sp. | reverse complement strand
GGCGCGTTCGGGCCGCGTTGACACCACCGGGGCCCGCTGGTAGACTCTGCGCGCCGGGCGCCCCGGCACGCCTCACGGCGCCGCGGCTCGGAGGAAGTCCATGGCCGATGAAACAGCATTCAGGAACCTCATCGTCGAAACGGGCCGCCGTCTCTGGCTTCGGGGCTACGTGGCGTCGAACGACGGCAATATCAGCGTGCGTCTGGACGACGGCAGCATCCTCGTGACACCGACGGGCGTCTCAAAGGGCTTCCTGCGCTCCGAAGACCTCGTTGTCGTGAGCCGGTCCGGGGAGCGGATCCGCGGCCCCCGCGTCCCGACCTCCGAGCTCGGCGTGCACCTGGCGGCGTACGCCGCATCGCCGCGCATCATGGCGGTCGTTCACGCCCATCCACCCGCAGCGACGGCGTTCGCGGCCGCGGGCGTCGAACTCGATCACGACATCCTTCCGGAGGTCGTCGTCACGCTGGGACGCGTGCCGACGGCCCCATACGGCACCCCCTCCACGTCAGAGCTCGAGGCCGCAGTGGCGCCGTTTCTGGCGGAACATGCCGCCGTGCTGCTCGAGAACCACGGGGCGCTGACGGTCGGACCCGACCTCGAGACGGCCTACTTCCGCATGGAAACGGTCGAGCACGCGGCCGACGTCGCGATCAGGGCGCGGACCCTCGGAGGACCCCGCCGGCTTCCGGGAGCGGCCGTCGAGAAGCTCAGTGAGCTTCGTTCCGAAGGCGACTAGAGGGGAGAGGACATGGCCAGCAGAGGGTGTCTCTGGGGATGGATCATCGGGGTGGCGGCGCTGCTCCTGATCGTGCTCGTCACCGTGGTCACCATCGAGTCGGTTCTGGGTGAGCGGATCTCGCTGCCCATGCCGGGACGGCACGTCGGTCTCATCCGGATCGAGGGGTTGCTCGCCGATCCAACCCGGATCATCTCGGACATCGACGAGCTCACGGACGACCCGTCGATCGGAGCCGTCGTGCTCCGCATCGACAGCCCCGGTGGGGGCGTGGCAGCCTCACAGGAGGTCTACTCCCGGATCGTCGAGGCCCGGGATGACGGCACGCCGTTCGTCGTGTCCATGGGGACGGTCGCGGCCTCGGGCGGCTACTACGTCGCCTGTCCCGCGGAGTCCATCCTCGCCAATCCAGGAACGCTCACCGGCAGCATCGGCGTCGTCCTGTCCTTCATGAACTTCGAGGAGCTCTTCGGTAAGATCGGCGTGGACATGGAGGTCGTCAAGAGCGGTCGCTACAAGGACACGGGTTCCTGGTCGCGGCAGATGACCGACGAGGAACGCGCGCTGCTGCAGGAGACGATCGACGACATCCACAGGCAGTTCGTCGAGACGGTCATCCTCGAGCGAGGGCTCGAGCCGGCGCGCGTCGAGAGCCTGGCCGACGGACGCGTCCTGTCGGGACGCCAGGCGCTCGGGGCCGGACTCGTGGACCGCCTGGGAACGCTCGATGACGCGCTTGCCGTGGCGGGCCGGCTCGCCGGCATCGAGGGGGAACCGAATGTCCGTCGTCCCGTCAGGCCCAGGAGATTGACGCTGTTGGATCTGGTGGGGAGCACGCTCGGCTCACTGGCCGACGAGTCGCCCGCGAAGGCGGGTGCCCAGTACCTCTGGTATCCCGGCAAGTGAGCATGACAAAAGCATTTGACAGCCCCGTGCAACGCTGTTAGGATATCCTCGGAGCGGGACGGTCGATGTGATCGGCTCCGCTGTGCCGTAGCGAACGACGCAAGACCTGATGACCGTCGTCCGGGGAGGGCAGGTCCCCTCAGGACGGGCGGTTTCACTTCCTGGATGATAGATACCAAGCGCCCCGCCGAGTGATGCGCGGCCTCGTGCGCCGCGTGCTGAACTGCGGGCCCAGGTTCAGGTCTGACGGAGGTCCGAAAACCATGACGAAGGCGGATCTGGTCGACCAGGTCGCGGGCAAGACAGGGCTGACGAAGCGCGACGTCGCGCTCGTCGTCGAGGGACTGCTTGCGGCCATCAAGGACTCGCTCGCTGCGCACAAGCACATCGAGATCAGGGAGTTCGGCACCTTCAAGGTCAAGAAGCGCAAGGCCAGCATGAAGTACAACCCGCGCGACCGGTCTCAGAAGGTGATCGTGCCCGAGAAGATGGTGCCGGTCTTCAAGCCGAGCAAGTTCCTGAAGGAGAGAGTCAACTGGCTGGAGCCGGAGGGCGAGGACGAGCAGAGGACGCCCCCGGACGCAGCCGCCTGAGAACGGGGAACCCATGGCCAGTCTGAAGAAGAAGCGCCGCCGCAAGATGGCGAAGCACAAGCTGAAGAAGCGGCGCCGCAAGGATCGTCACAAGAAGAAGTCGCGGTAGCCTCGTCCGACGGGGAGTCTGAAGGCCTTGCCGAAACGCGCGCTCGACAGTGGGAAGCTCGCCCGGCTCGTCAACCACGGGCCGACGGTCCTCGTCACGTCTGCGCACACGGGCCGAGACAACATCATCACCCTTGCCTGGTGCATGCCCGTGAGCATCCGGCCGCCCATGGTCGGTGTTGCAATCGCTCCGGCACGCTTCTCGCATGACCTCATCCGGGATTCCGGCGAGTTCACGGTCAACGTGCCGCACGCCGGACTTCTTGACGCCGTATGGCGCTGTGGAACGGTCAGCGGCCGCGACGGCGACAAGTTCGCCGCGAGCGGGCTCACGAGGTGCGAGCCGAGCGTCATCGGGGCGCCCCTGATCGACGAGTGCATCGCGCACATCGAGTGCAGGGTCGACTCCGCGCCCGTCGCGGGAGATCATACCGTCTTCATGGGAACTGCTGTCGCGGCGTCCGTCGAGGACGGCGCCTTCGATGGCAGGCTGACGCTCCGGGACAGGCACCACACACTGCATCATCTGGGCGGCAGCGAGTTCCTGACATCAGCCGGCGAGATCATCTCGGCGGCCTGACGTCGTGAGGGAGGTCGAATGAGCGACCGGACGCAGACAGGATGGGAGGGCCGCGAGAGGCGGCAGTCCCAGCGGGTCGACGCCCAGATCGCGCTCCAGCTCTCCGGCGGCGACGAGGCGTTTCCAGCCGAGTCGATCACGACCGAGAGCATCAACGTCGGCGCGGAGGGCATCTACTGCCACGTCGATCACTTCGTCGCTCCGCTGACGAAGCTCCAGGTGACGATGGTGCTGCCGCTCAAGGGACGCAAGGGACAGACGAAGAACGAGATCATCAAGACCGACGGCGTCGTCGTCAGGTGCCAGCCGGCCGGGAGCGACAAGGGCGGCTACCGCATCGCCTGCTTCTTCACGGGCGTCGACGATGCGACGCGAGAGAAACTGACCGAGTACGTGCGGCAGCATCTCGAGACGACGTGAGTGAACGGACCACGAGCGGATACACGAAGCCCCGGGCTCTCGCGAGCCCGGGGCTCTTTCTTTGCGGTTGATGCGCTGACCGCTAGAACCTGTACGCCGCCTCGACGACCACGGCACTCTCGTCCGTCGACTCGCTGTAGTCGTAGTCGGGACCCGAGCGCTCGTACCCGCCGCCCATCCACGCGGCGTCGATGGAGAAGACCGTGTCGATGAGCACGCCGGCACCGACCGTGAAGTACGATCTGTCGGTGTCGATGTCGAGTCCCCGGTAGGCGATCGGGCGAGTCATGTAGCCTGCGCGCAGCCTCAGCGGCCACGTCGGGACGATGAACTCGGCCCCGACGTTGATGTCGAGCGCCTCCTCGTATGCCGTGCGCCGGCTCTCGAGCAGCCCGCCGTCCTCGAGGAAGACCCTGCCCGCGTAGTCGGTCTCGGACCAGTCGGTATAGCGAACGTCAGCGGCGAGAACGATGATATCCGTCGGTGTGAAGGCCGCGCCGGCCTCGAACGTGAAGGGAAGCGTCACCTCGTCCTCGAAGTAGACGACCTGCTGTTCGGTCTGCCCGTCGTACCACTCGACCTCTTCCCTGATCGTCCCGTCGAAGCTCAGCGTCAGAGGCGACCTGGCTACCAGCGCGCACGTCAGGAGCTCGTTCACGTAGAAGAGCCCTCCCACGGTGGCGCGGAACCCGGACACATCGGACGTCGCGTCCGAGGCGTAGCCGAGGGTGCCGTCGTAATCGGGAGGCGTGTCCTCGCCGTCGGCCGCCCACGCGAATCGCTGGTCGTAGCTCCCGCTCAGGAAGGACACCGTCGCACCGAGCGCGACGTTCTCGGACGCCTCGATTGCCGCGGCGGCGTTCCACGACATGATGCCGCCGTCGGCCTCGAAGGCCTCGGCCTGGTCGACGACGTTACCATCCGTGCCGTCAAAGCTGCCGCTGTAGGCGGCGACGAAATCGCTGTCGAAATCGTAGACGTGTTCGCCCGAAAGCGCGAGCACGAAGCTCCCTCTGAAGGTCGGAAACGGATAGGCGACGCGCAGCGACGTCAGGTCGGTCCCGGTCAGCTCGGTATCAAAATCGGTCCCGAACGCGTTGCCGTCCATGGACATCGCGTTTCGCGCGAGCCCGCCGGCGATCTCGATCCGACGCAGCCGGGTGAGCCCGGCTGGGTTGACATAGGCCGCCGATGCGTCGTCGACGACAGCGAGTCCCGCGCCTCCCATGCCCATCGCTCTGGCGCCCACGGGAACCGGCGCCATCAGCGGGAGTTCGAAGACGCCGGGAGCGACATAGTAGTCGTACGCCTGCGCCGTCCCGCAGGCGAGAACGAGCGATGCCAGTACCACGAGCGCCGCGAGAGCGCCCCGTCGCTGCCGGAGCAGAACCCCCGGCCCGCTCACTTGCCCTTCTTCCCGGATCGCCACAGGCTGCGCTCCTCGTTGGTCTCCTTCTTCTCTTCCTCTTTCTGTTCCTGCTTGGGCTCGTGCTTGGGCTGCGAGATACTCGCGCCCGGAGGCCTCGAGGAGGGGGGACCGGAACGACTGTCGTTGTCGGGACGCGTGAAGCCCCAGCCTTTCGTCGCCCAGCCGCCGCTCGACCAGAGATGCCTCGTGCCCTTCTCGATCTCCGGCCCCTCGTAGTCTCCATCGTCCCCGTCATACGGGTCCCACCACCAGTAGTCATCGTACCACCAGGGATACCCGTAGTAGCCGCTCCACCACGTGTGCGATCTGCCGTAGCTGTAGTAGGGGTGGTAGTAGGCGGCGTTCGCGTGGCAGTCGGCGCACGACCGGTAGTAGCCGCCCGCCTCGACTGCCTGCGTTCCGGTCGGATGACGGAGGACGGTGTAGCAGCCCGTCATCGCGGCGACGGCCACGAGTAAGACGAGCACGAGTCCGATACGCCATCGAGCCATGATGTTCCTCCCTCACGCTGCTCGAGCACGGTCGAAGCCGAGCGCTATGACCCAGCGAATACGACGCCGTTCGCAACGTCAACATTCAACATAGCACGCCCCCGTAGCCCGGTCAAAGCGTAGGACGTCCGGCAGTTTGTGACGAGGCCTCGGACGTGGTACACTCCGGCGGCTTCATGACGCGGTGTTTTCCATTGGAGACAGCATGAGAAGGAACACGCGGTTCTCAGCACTCGTTCTCCTGGCCGCTCTTCTTCCGGCGGCCGGGGCCTCGGCCGTCGCCCTGCCGACGGCGGTGCGCGTCGAACGGGCATCGGAGTTCTTCAGCCGCTACAGTATCGCCAGGCTGATGGAGCTCGAGGGGCTCTACTCGAGCGCGCTCGTGCAGTACCGGCGCGCGGAGTCCGTCGAGCCCGGTCACTGTGAGACCCGCGCCGCGATCGCCAGAGTGCTTCTCTCGATGAGACGGCTCGATGAGGCGAGGGAGGCCGCACTCGAGGCTGAGGAGCGCTGCCCGGAGGATCTCGAGGTCGTGGCGCTTCGCGCGAGGATCGAGCTGGCGGACGAGCGGCCGGCGGTCGCGGAGTCGCTCCTGGTGGCTCTGACCGAACGTGGAGACCCGCCGCGCCGGATCACGGTTCTCCTGGCGGGCGCCCTCGTCGGTCAGGACAGGGCCGAGGAAGCCGAGGCGCTGCTCGCGGAGAGGGCGGCCGAGGACTCCCTCGCGGCCGACATCGCATTCGAACATGCCCGCACGCTGCTGCTGCTCGACCGCGTCGACGAGGCGCTCGCCGAGCTCCGGCGTTCTCACCATCTGGACCCTACCAACCCGTCCGTCGCGGGACTCCTCTCGCGGCTTCTTCTGGCCAGCGGGCACACGGAGGAGGGCGTCAGACTGCTGGAGCGGTTCCTCGGAAGCGGAGCCTCGGAGTCGGAGTACATAGCGCTCGCCCGGGGATACTCCGAGCTGGGACGCCCGGAGCGCGCCCTCGAGGTGTTGGACGAGGTCACCGAGCGTGACGGCATGTCCGAGGCCGTCGTCAACGCCAGGGCATCGATCCTCTTCGCTGCCGGCGACTCCACGGCGGCCATCGGGGTCTACGAGCAGGTGCTCGAGGAGAACCCGGAATCGGTCCCGGCACTCAACTTCGTGGCCTACACACTCGCGGAGTGGGGAACCAGACTTGACGACGCCCTCCGGTACGCTCGGAAGGCCGTCGCGCTCGAACCCGACGACCCCCGTATCCTGGACACTCTCGGGTGGGTCTACTACAAGCTCGGTCGTTACGAGGACGCGGTCCGCGAGCTCGAACGTGCGATCGAGGCGGGGGCCGAGGACCCCGTCATCTTCGAACACCTGGCCGACGCCTACGAACACACCGGCCGCGTCGATGAGGCGCGGGCGATGCGTGAGCGCGCACGCCGGACGGACGACCAGGAGGACCCCAGGTGAGAGCCGCGCTCCTGATCGCGACGGCGTTCATCGCCGCGCTCGTCTGCACCGGATGCGGCCCGCCGCCCGGCGCGCTCAGGCCCCTCGATGACGTCGAGCTCAGCGACCTCGCGGAGAGGATCTACGAGCCGCTGTCAGACGTCGAGGCAGTCAGAGCGACCGGTACAGGACAGATGACGGTCTCCGGGAGAACCCTGCGCTTCGGGTTCGCGCTCCTCCAGAGCGGACCGTCGTGGCTCCGGCTCGACATCCGTCCCGACCTCGTGGGGTTCGGAAGCGCCCTCAACTCGCTCATCCTCGTCGAGGGCGCGTGTGCGAGAGCCTACTTCCCGGCGCGGGTGATCGAGGTGCGAGGCTGCTTCGATCAGATCTTCGGTTTCCCCGCCCTCGAGGGCGCGGCCTCGCTCGCGACCGGGTTTCCGGACGCCTCTCTCGTCGAGTCGATCGAAGGGGCGATGATCAGGACCGAGGGCGATGCGCTGGTGCTTCGGGGCACCCTCGGCGGATCGCCGATCGAGCTCACCATGGCCGGCGAAAGCGGGGTCGTCACAGGCATCAGAGCAGGCGACCCGGACGCGTTCGACGAGGTGACGATCCGCTACGAGGGACACGGGTGGAAGGACGCCCCGCCGTGTCCGAGGGTCATGAGCGTCGTGGCCCGCGAGGGCACAACGAACGAGACGCGGATGAGGCTCGAGTTCGAGACGTTCCGTGCGGCCGAGGGCGTCGACCGCGGGCGGCATGCGCTTCCCGTCCCGCCGGGAGCGCGGCTGCTCTCGTGGCGCGACCTCTTCGGGGACAAGGAGTAGAACCATGAGACGCATCATCTGTCTGCTGCCGGCCCTCCTGTTGATGGTGTCCTGTTCCGGCCCCACGATCTCGGCGGTCGGCGAGAGCGACGACCTCGTCATCGTGACCGCCGGAGGCGCGTCCGACCGTCTTGTGCGAACGGCCGTCGGGGTGGCCGAGCAACCCGTCGCCTGGCTGCTCGACGAGCCCGTGTTCGCATCGACGGTCCGGACGCTCGACCAGATCAAGCGCGTCACCAACCGGCGACACCTCCTGCTGGTGGGCACCTGGGAGGACGAACTCGGCGCGTTCGCCGAGCGGCGGTTCGAAGGCCTCGAGCGGGGCGCGCCCCCGGAGTTCGTCATCGCAACCGATGTGTGGGCCGAGGGACAGGTGGCCGCGGCGGTCGTCGGCCCGGACGAGAAGTCGGTCGTGGCCTTTCTCAAAGAGCGCGCCGCGGGGATCATCTTGGAGATCGAACTCGTCTCGGAGCGTCGACTCGCCCGGAACCTCTGCTCGACAGGGGAGGCGGACCGGAGGGCCGCGGCCCTCATCGAGCGATTCGGGTGGTCGCTTTGCCTGCCCGACCAGTATGAGCTGTTCACGACGCAGGAGGGCGAACCGTTCGCTTTCTTCCGCCGCACGAGACCCGACAGAACGGTGTTCGTCGCCTGGAGGCAGGGAGACGCAGCCGACGTGACCGAGGATGCCGCAACGGCCTGGCGCCAGGAACTGTCGGTGAAGTACCTGGACGGAGACGAGATCGAACGAAGGCGACCGTTCTCTGCAGAGACGGCCCGCCTGGCCGGTCGGCGGGCCGTGCGGCTCAGAGGATGGTGGGCCAACACGGAGCTGGTCGGCGGAGGTCCGTTCGTCTCGTACTGCTTCGCCGTGCCGGAACAGGGGAGGGTCTACCTGGTCGACGCAAGTCTCTTCGCCCCGAGCTTCGACAAGACGGCCCTGATGCGGAACCTGGAGGCCATTGTCAGGACCTTCCGGACCGGGGACTGACGACAACCCGGCAACCTTGACAAAGCGAAGCCGTTCTGATATCTTCCGCCGGGCGGTCAGGGACCCGGTCGTGCTTCAACCCGGCACACTGTGGGAACATGTTGCCATGACGCTCGAACCCGAGTCGTTGAACGGTGTCGTAGCGCACCTGGAGGAGCTTCAGGAGGCGGAGGGACGCGGCCGGACGGCGGCGTCACTTGCCGAGGCGTATCGTCTTCAGGGACGTCCGGAAGACGCCGTGCGGGTGGCCAGAGAGGCCGCCGGGGCGCTGCCGCGGCACGTCGCCGTGCGGATCGCGCTGGCCCGCGCGCTGAGCGACACGGGGGATACCGAGGGCGCGCGCCGGACCTACCGAGACGCCCTGACACTCGACCCTGAGAACCTCGAGGCGATGGCGGCCCTCGATGAGAGCCGCAGCGACGCGCCGGCCCCACCTCCAGTCGAGGAGCCGGAGCCGCCCCACGCCGGGACGCTCTCCGAGGAACTCGCTCATCTCTCGGAGCTCTTCCTTGAGCCGCGCGGACCCGGCCAGTCGCCTCCGGAGGGCGGCATCGCCACGCTGACGCTGGCGGAGATCTACGCCAGGCAGGGTCTCCTGCAACGCGCCATCGGCGTCTGCGAGATGCTTGTGGAACGGGACCCGGACGACAGGAAGGCCAGAGAGCGCCTCGAGACCTACAGGAAGCGCTCCGCCGACGCCGAGCTCGCGGGCGAGGCGGCATCGGCCGGGCGATAGAGGTCCCGGGCATCACGCCCGGAGGATAGCGGCCGCCGGATACGCCCGGCGGTCTCTCCGTTCGGCGGAGCCTCACGGGCATCGGAACCCGCGTCGGCGACGGGGACAACGGAGTTGACGGTCCGGGCGTTCCCTAGTATCGTTCATCTGTTCAGGAACAGGCACAGCAACCGCGCAAGGAACCGGAAGAACATGGCTACCAGCAACGACTTCTACAACGGAATGGTCATCCGCAAGGACGGAAAGCTCTACTCGATCGTCGAGTTCCTTCATGTCAAGCCGGGCAAGGGCAGCGCGTTCGTCAGAAGCAAGCTCAAGGAGATCAAGACCGGCAAGGTCCTCGACGTCACCTGGCGGGCCGGGGAGAAGGTCGACGACGTCCGCCTCGAGCGATCGAAGGTCCAGTTCCTCTACAGGGATGACTTCTTCCACTTCATGAAGATGGACACGTTCGAGCAGCTGGACCTGCCGCCGGAGACCGTCGGCGACAACGCCGCCTACCTCAAGGAGAATCTCGAGGTCGAGATGCTGTTCGAGGGCGCGGAGCCCATCATCATAGAGCTCCCGACCCATGTTGAGCTTGCTGTCAAGAAAACGGACCCCGGCGTCAAGGGTGACACGGTCTCGGGCGGCACGAAGCCCGCGACGATGGAGACGGGCGCCGTCATCCAGGTGCCGCTCTTCATCGAGGAGGGCGACGTCCTTCGCATCGACACCAGGACCGGTGAGTACGTCTCGAGGGTCTAGGCAAGAGCACCGATCTGGAGGCCGGATGGACAGGAAGCAGCTCGAGGAACTGATCAGACTGGTCGAGGACAGCGAGGTGACGGAGCTCTCGATCAGAAACCTGTTCTCCTCCGTGCGGATCGTCAAGGGGAGCCGGACGGCGGCCCCTGACGTACCTGCGGCCGTTCCTGCGGCGCCCCCGGTCGCCGCGCCTTCGCCCGCGCCGGCTCCGGCCGCGGCCGAAGCCGAGCCGGGAGAGGACTCGGACCTCGTACCGATCGTCTCGCCGATGGTCGGCACCTTCTACGAGTCGTCGTCGCCCGAGTCACCTGCTTACGTGCGCCAGGGAGACCGCGTCAGCAAGGGGCAGGTCGTGTGCATTGTGGAGGCCATGAAGCTGATGAACGAGATCGAGTCCGAGGTCTCCGGGACCGTCGCTCGCATCGAGGTCGAGAACGCTCAGCCGGTCGAGTACGGCCAGACGCTCTTCCTCGTACAGCCGGACTGACCTCCGCCATCCCTTCCGCGCGAGGTGCGGACCCATGTTCCGGAAGATACTGGTAGCCAACCGAGGCGAGATCGCGCTGCGCGTGATGCGGGCGTGCAAGGAACTCGGCATCGCGACCGTGGCCGTCCACTCCGAGGCCGACGAGCGGGCGCTTCATGTGAAGTTCGCCGACGAGGCGGTCTGCATCGGACCGGCGCCGGCCGCCAGGAGCTATCTGGACGTGCGGGGCATTCTGGCGGCGTGCGAGCTGACCGGCGCCGAGGCGGTGCATCCCGGCTACGGCTTCCTCGCTGAGAACGCCGATTTCGCCGAGATGTGCGAGACGCACGATCTCGTCTTCATCGGTCCCTCCGCGGACATGATGAGGATGATGGGCGACAAGGCCAGCGCCCGGCGGGCGATGAGCGCCGCGGGGGTGCCGATCATACCCGGAAGCCACGGGGCCGTGACGAACGACGAGGCCGCGGACACAGCCCGGGAGCTGGGCTATCCGATCATGATCAAGGCCTCGGCCGGAGGGGGCGGCAAGGGCATGAGGATGGCCGCCGACCCCGAGGAGCTCGAGACCGGGCTCAGGATGGCACGCGCCGAGGCCGAGGCGGCCTTCGGGAACGACGAGCTCTACCTGGAGAAGCTGATCGTCAACCCCCGCCACGTCGAGCTGCAGGTCCTGGGCGACAGCACGGGCAACGTGGTCCATCTGGGAGAGCGCGACTGCTCCATCCAGCGCCGGCATCAGAAGCTCATCGAGGAGTCTCCATCGCCCGCCGTGGACGAGGATCTCAGGCGGCGCATGGGAGAGGCGGCGACGAAGGGAGCGGCCTCGGTCGGCTACCAGAGCGCGGGAACGGTCGAGTTCCTCCTGACGGAGGACGGTTCCTTCTACTTCATGGAGATGAACACGCGGATCCAGGTCGAGCATCCGGTGACGGAGCTCGTGACGGGCGTCGATCTCATCAAGGAACAGCTGCGCGTCGCGTCGGGCGACGCTCTTCCGTTCGGCCAGGACGACGTGGAGATCAGGGGCCACGCGATCGAGTGCAGGATCAACGCGGAGGATCCCGAGCACGACTTCGCTCCGAGGCCGGGTCACGTATCCGACTTCTACGTGCCGGGTGGCCCGGGCATCCGCGTTGACACGCACGTCTACAGCGGATACGACATCCCTCCGTACTACGACTCGATGATCGCCAAGCTCCTGTCGTACGGAAACACGAGGGACGAGGCCATCGCCAGAATGCGGAGAGCGCTCGACGAGTTCGTGATCGACGGGCTGCCGACGACGATCCCGTTCCACAGGACGATGATGGAGGACGCCGACTTCGTGTCGGGACGCTTTGACACGGGAACACTCGAGCGGAGGCGCCTGGCCTCCGCGAAGGTCTGAGGGATCATCATGGAGCTCTGCCTCTACACGAGGACCGACGAGATCGCCGAGGCCCACGTCAAGGGCAGCCTGGTCGTCATGGTGGATGTCCTCAGAGCATCGAGCACGATCGTGCAGGCGTGGGAGAACGGCGTCGAACGCGTCATACCTGTCGCCGATGTCGAGGATGCCACGCGGCTCCTGCAGACGCTCGAGCGCAAGAAGAGTCTCCTCGGCGGCGAACGCGAGGGGAAGAAGATCGAGGGATTCGATCTCGGCAACTCGCCGCTCGAGTACGCCGGCAAGGCCGTCAGGAAGAAGACGCTCATCCTGTCGACGACCAACGGCACCTCAGCGATCACGTTGTCGGGGGCCGCGAAGGAGATCGTGATCGGCTGCTTCCTGAACATATCGGCCGTCGTCAAGTACATCGTGGCATCCAGGTCGAAGCGCGTCGTGGTGCTGTGCGCGGGGAACTCCGGACAGCTTGCGCTCGAGGACTTCGTCTGCGGCGGTCAGATCGTCGAGCGTCTCGGGCGATCCTCGCGGGCCAGACTGGATCTGAACGACGGTGCGGTCGCCGCCCGGGCCACCGCGTCCTCGATGAGCGACGTCGGAGAGGTGATAAGGGAGTCCTCCCACGGCAGGCGACTGGCCGAGCTCGGCTTCGAACAGGACCTTGAGTTCTGCGCGCACATCGACAAGTACAACTCCGTACCGATCGTCATCGAGGGACGGATCACGGGAGACGACCAGCGTCCGCGCTGACGCCGTGCCGCCTCAGCGTTGAGGGAGCGTGAACGTGGCTCTCTTCGATCACATGACGGACGACCAGCGACGCCAGCTTCTCGGCGTTCTGCTGCTTTTCCTCGGACTCCTCGTGGGAGTCTCCCTCGGGACGCATGTCTACTTCGCCGTCTCGGACGGCCTCGGCCCCGAGATCTGGGCCACCGAGCTCGGCGTCGCGAACCGTCATCTCTCCAACTGGCTCTTCGATCTTCTGGGCGTCTGCGCCTGGCTCATTCCCCTTCTCTTCATCCTGTGGGGCTGGAACCGCATCGTCGACGGCGACGCTGAATCGCTGGCCCTCCGGAGCGTCTTCCTGACGGCCGTCTCTCTGATCGTCGTCTCGCTCATCCATCTCTTCGGGGGAGACGCCGTCGCGGGGATCACGGGCGTCGTCGGGGCGTGGATCGCCGACCTCGGGACCCGCCACATCGGCCGCATCGGCACGCTGCTGGCCGGGGCCGGCGCCGCGGTCGTCATAACGCTTCTGACCACCGAGCTCGACCTCGGCGAGGTCGGTGAGCGGCTCGCCGACTTCGGTCGATGGGTCATGGGAGCCGGCTCGTCGGTCGCCGGAGCGTTCGAGCGCGTCGGCGAGCGCCGCGCAGAGCGGCGCGCGGAACGCGAGAAGTCGAGGCGCGGGAAGACAGCGTCACGAACGAAGAAGGAACCGAAGAGCAGCGACGCACGCGCTGAAGGGAAACCCGCGCCCGGGAGGCCTGACCCCGAACCCGAACCGCGCCCGCCCAGGAAGAAGCCGAAGGCACCGACAATCGTGTCACAATCGTCGTCGCAGCGCCGCGCCTCGGCACGACCGAAGGCGCCGGCGGGGGGATACCGTCTGCCGTCGCTCTCGCTGCTGGACGACCCCCCACCCGAGGCCGACAGAGAGGTCTCGAAGGACGAGCTGCTGGCGCGTTCCAAGCTGCTGGAGGAGAAGCTGGCCGACTTCGGCGTCGAGGCCGCCGTCGTCCAGGTCCACCCCGGTCCGGTCATCACACGCTTCGAGATCGAGCCCGCGCGCGGCGTCAAGGTCAGTCAGATCGCCAATCTTCAGGACGACCTCGCCCTCGCGATGCGGGCGACGGCGATCCGCATCATCGCTCCGATTCCCGGACGCGGCGCGGTCGGCATCGAGATCCCGAACGAGCACCCGGCGGTCGTCTATCTCAAGGACACGCTCTCCTCGGAGGCATACGAGAAAACGCGGACCGAGATTCCACTGGCCCTCGGAAAGGACACAACAGGCAGGGTGGCCTGCGCGGACCTTGCGAAGATGCCTCATCTTCTCGTGGCCGGCGCGACCGGGTCAGGCAAGAGCATCTGTCTGAACGCCCTTCTCACGGGCCTCGTCTTCCGTTCCACGCCGGAGCAGGTCCGTTTCCTCATGATCGACCCCAAGCGGCTCGAGCTCCCGCGCTACGAGGGCATCCCGCACCTTCTGGCCCCGGTCATCACCGAGGCCAAGGAGGCGGCGATGGCCCTGCAGTGGCTCGTGACGGAGATGGACAGGCGCTATGACATCCTGTCGGAGCTGACCGTCAGGGACATCTACGGGTTCAACAGGAGGATCGAGGAGGGGGCCGAACTCGACGGTCTCGCGCCCGAGGACAGGCACAGACTGCCGCACATCGTCGTCTTCGTCGACGAGTTCGCCGACCTGATGGTCAGGGCCCCCAGAGAGGTTGAGGCGCCGGTCCAGCGTCTGGCACAGATGGCCAGAGCGGTCGGCATCCACCTGGTGTTCGCAACACAGAGACCTTCGGTCGATGTCATCACGGGTGTCATCAAGGCGAACTTCGCCTCACGGATCGCATTCAGGGTGATCTCCATGACCGACTCAAGAACCGTGCTCGATCGCAACGGCGCCGAGACGCTCCTCGGCAACGGCGACATGCTCTTCCTCCCGACCGGCAAGCCGGAGCCCGTTCGGCTCCACGGGGCCTACATAGCGCCCGAGGAAACCGCCAGAGTCGTGGCGTTTCTGAGGAAGCAGGGGCCGCCCAGGTACTTGTTCGACCTCGGGGACAGCAAGGGGATGGCGCGGATCGCCGCAACGCAGCAGGACGAGCTCTACGACGACGCCGTCGAGATCGTCGTCGGCACGCAGATGGGCTCCACGTCCATGCTCCAGCGGAAGCTGTCCGTCGGTTACGCGCGAGCGGGACGTCTGATGGACCTCCTGGAAGCGAACGGCGTCGTCGGACCGTTCAAGGGCTCGAAGGCGCGCGACGTGCTCGTTGGACCGGAGTACCTCGAGCAGGTCGCCGTGGCGACCGCGGCGGCCCCGGGAGACGACGGAGACGCATGGAACGACGGGCCGGACGAGGACGCCGACGGCGTCGATGGGGAAGATTTCGAAGAAGAGGAGGAGGGCTACGATCCCCTTCTCGAGGACGACGAGCTCGACGACGAGGACGAGGAGGACGATGAGGAGGAGGACGACGACGAGTTCGGTGAGACCGACATCGAGATCGACGGAGAGGAAGAGAACGACGAAGACGAAGAGGAAGAGGATGACGAGGAGTATTGAATCGATCCTCGTCGCCGTCCTCGTCGCCCTCTCGCTCTTCTCTGCTCCCGACGCGCGGGCCGGGGAGCTCGACGCCGCGGCCCTTGCGGCGTCGGTCGCGGATCGGTACGCCTCACTCTCAGCCTATGCGCTGGACTTCGTACAGACCAGTTACTGGTCCCTTGCCGACTCGACCGTCTCCACGTCGGGGACGCTGCGCGTCGAACGCCCGGGCAGGATCGCCGTCTCCTACGGAACGGGGGGACGGATCGTGATCGTCGGTGACAGTCTGAAGGCGTACGCCCCTGAGAGCCGACAGTTCTTCGTCGCGCGCGTCGACACGACGAGTTCGGTCATCGACCCCGCGCGACTCCTTCGGTCGTACCGCACCGATCCTGAGACACCTGTACTCCCTCCACAGGACGATCCGCGGTTCGGCGGTCCGCCGCCGGAAGGAGCGGTCACACTGGCGCTTCTCCCGCGCGACCCGCTCGCCGAGCCGTCCCGGCTCGTCGTCCGGGTCGCTCCGGCATCGCTGCGGGTCCTTGCGATCCTCGCGGTCGCGGCGGGCGGCGACTGGACCAGATACGACATCGTCGATGAACGGCCGGTGAACGACCATCCGCAGGGCGCCTTCGCGCTCAGACGCCCCGAGGGCGCGGAGCTCGTCACGGGAATGCCCTTCGGCGGGTTCTGACCCGACACAATGCGTATCGCGCTCATCACACTCGGATGCCCGAAGAACCTCATCGATGCCGAGCATATGCTCGGCGCGCTCCACGACGCCGGACACGACCTGGTCGGCGACCCCGCCTCCTCCGATGTCGTCATCGTCAACACCTGCTCGTTCATCGCGTCGGCGGTCGACGAGTCGTCCAGGGCCGTCCGTGATGTCCTGGCGCTCAGGGAGGAGGGATGGCGGGGGCGCGTCCTCGTCGCGGGGTGCCTGCCCGAACGGTACGGCCGGAGGACATTCCAGATGTTCCCGGGTGTGGACGCCGTTGTCGGCTGCCTGTCCGTCGCGAGGATCCTCGACGCGGTCGAGGGCGCAGCGGCCGGTGACCGACCACTGCATGTCGGAACCCGCGGGCGTTCGGTCGACGGGCGATTCCCACGGATCCTGGGAACGCCCGGACACCTCGCGTACATCAGGATCTCCGAGGGCTGCGATAACCGGTGCGCCTACTGCGTCATCCCGTCGATCCGCGGACCGCTGGTGAGTCATCCCGCCCGTGCCATCATCCACGAGGCGCGCGAGCTTCACCGCGCCGGCGTCCGGGAGCTGATCCCGGTCGCTCAGGATACGACGGCCTACGGCATGGACATTGCTCCCTCCGTGTCCCTGGCGGGACTTCTCGCCGAGCTCGACGACGTCGGGATTCCGTGGATCCGGCTCCTGTATGCGCATCCGGCCCGGATCACCGATGATCTGCTCGAGACCCTCGGCCGCGGGCGGCATCTGGCGCGCTATCTCGACGTCCCCATCCAGCATGTCTCGGACGCGATCCTGGCTCCGATGAACCGGAAAACCGACGGCCGCGCCGTCAGGGGACTGGCAGACCGGATCAGACGGGTCGTCCCGGACATGACGCTCCGGACCTCGGTGATCGTCGGTTTTCCAGGTGAGGGCCCCACGGAGTTCGAGGAACTCAGGAGGTTCCTCGCCGCAGGTCCGTTCGACCACCTGGGAGTCTTCGAGTACTCGCCGGAGGAGGGGAGCCCGGCATTCCGTCTCGGAGAGGGCGCCTCCAGAGAAGAGACCCGCGAGCGGGCGGGCATTCTGCTCGAGGAGGCGCGCGAGCGGACCGAGCGACGCCATGGTGAGCTTGTCGGCTCCACGGTCGAGGTGCTCATCGACGAGCCCGGCCCCGCCGCGGTCGGCAGGACCGAGGGTCTCGCCTGGGAACTGGACGGCGTCGTACGGATCGACGATCCTGCGGGCGCCCTTCGGCCCGGCGCGTTCGCAACGGTCGAGGTCACCGGCGCCTCGGGATTCGACCTCGAGGCCGCGACGCCGCAGGTCGGCTGATGCCCACGCAGAGGGCAGAAACCGCTTGCTGACCGATTTGCCCCTGTGCTAGCTTTGCCCCCGGGTTGGGAGCGCAGTGTGAGGAAGATGGGAGGGGTCTCCGTCGACGCGGCCGTGTCGCCTCAGGCTGCGGCCGGCGCCGTTCCTCCGGTCCAACCGACCGAGTTCGAGCTGCTGTGCGCGTTGATCGCGGGGAGCACAGGTCCCCGGCCCGCCGACCTCGTCGGGCGCGAGCTTCTTGGACGGTTCGGAAGCGTGAGCTCCATCCTGAGAGAGCCGCCGTCAAGCCTGACGAGCGTCAGGGGTGTCGGTCGAGGGCTCGCGACGCGGCTGAGGGCCACCGGCGAGATCGCGCGCCGGTTCCTCGGAGCGGAGAAGGGACGGCCGGTCGTCTACCTGTCGGGCCCGGAGGACGTGGCGGACCTGCTGCTCCGTGAGATGTCGTCGCTCGACAGAGAGCACTTCCGCGCGATCCTTCTCAACACGAAGAACAGGATCCTCGGCGTCCGGACGATCGCGATCGGATCGCTCAATGCATCGGTCGTCCACGCGCGCGAGGTCTTCAAGGCGGCGGTATCGGAGAGCGCTCAGGCGGTCGTTCTCGTCCACAACCACCCGTCAGGCATTCCCGACCCGAGCGAGGAGGACATCGTCGTGACCGAACGGCTGGCTGAAGCGGGCCGGATCCTCGGCATCGAGGTCCTCGATCACATCATCCTCGGACGACAGGGATTCGTCTCCCTGAGAGAGCTCGGACACGTCTGAGCGTCGTCCCACAGGCACGGAGAGAGGCACACATGCTCTTCGATTCGGTTCTCGGACTCGTCAACGACGTTGCGATCGATCTCGGCACGGCGAACACCCTTGTCTATGTCAAGGGACGCGGCGTCGTCCTGAACGAGCCTTCGGTGATCGCGGTCGAGAAGGCGAGCGGCAAGGTCGTGGCGGTCGGCAGCAAGGCCAAGGAGATGCTGGGGCGGACGCCCGACGGCATCAAGGCCGTCCGTCCGATGAAGGACGGGGTCATCGCCGACTTCGACGGGACCGAGGACCTGCTGCGCGAGTTCATCCTGGCAGTTCAGCGGCGCAGACTGCTCGTGAGACCCAGGATGGTCATCTGTGTCCCCTCCGGGATCACGGAGGTCGAGCGCCGGGCAGTGACGGACTCGGCCGACCACGCCGGCGCCCGCGAGGTCTTCCTGGTCGCCGAACCGATCGCGGCCGCCATCGGTGTGGGACTCCCGGTCGACAAGCCGTCGGGCAACATGATCGTCGACATCGGCGGAGGCACCACCGAGATCGCCGTCATCGCGCTCTCCGGGATCGTCAACCACACGTCGGTCCGCGTGGGCGGCGACGAGATGGATGAAGCGATCATGAACCACCTCCGCAGAAGCTACAATCTCCTCATTGGCGAGCAGACCGCGGAGCAGATCAAGATCAGGATCGGATCGGCCTATCCGCTCGAGGAGGAGATGGAGGTCGAGGTCAAGGGCCGCGACCTCGTCGGCGGCGTGCCGAGAACGCTCAAGATCACGTCCGAGGAGATCCGCGAGGCGCTCCAGGAACCGATCTCGGCCATCGTCGAGGCGCTCAAGCTCTCGCTCGAGGAGACGCCTCCAGAGCTCGCGGCCGACCTGGTCGACCGGGGCATCGTGATGACCGGCGGCGGCTCGCTCCTCCGAGGACTCGACGTGCTGCTCCGTGAGGAAACGAAGCTGCCGATCAACGTGGTCGAGAACCCGCTCACCTGCGTTGTGCTCGGGACGGGCAAGATCCTCGAGAACCTCTCGCACTACGAGCCCGTGCTGATGCGTTCCGCCAAGAGGTAGTCCGCACACCATGTTCGCCTTTCTCGCGCGGCTCTTCACAAGGAACCGCGAGCTCGCCGCATTCGCCGTCTGCGCGGCGATATCACTCGTTCTGCTGGCCCTGCCGCAGCCCGTCAGAAACGGCATCGGCGAAGGCGTCTCGACCGTCGTCTTCGGACCGTTCCGGAGGCTCGCGACCTACACGGCCTCGCTTCAGTCGACGCGAGAGGAGAACATGAGGCTGCGGGAGCTTGCCGTCAGGCTGGCCGAGGAGCGGTCCAGACTGCTGATATACCGGAGCGAGAACGAACGGCTCCGCGAGCTCCTGAGCTTCCTCGTCAGCTTCCCGGAGGAGGAGCGCTTCAGGATGCTTCCGGCGCGGGTCATCGGTATGCCGGGGACACGCGTCGTGGAGCGGCTCGAGATCGACAGAGGCGTCGTCGACGGGGTCCGCGAGAACATGCCCGTCGTGCTTCCGGAAGGTGTGGTCGGCAAGATCTCGACGGTCATGCGCCGCCGCTCGCTCGTAGAGCCGCTGACCAGCGCCTCGTCGGCCGTCAGCGTCGTCGTCGAGCGCAGCCGGGTCCGCGGCGTCGTGCGCCCGCGGTTCGGCTCGGCGAGCGACGTGCTCGGATGGCATGTCGACTACGTCCCCGCGCGTTCGGACGTGAGGCCGGGTGACCGCATCGTGACGTCGGGCCTCGGGGGCGTCTACCCTCCGGGACTGGCCGTCGGCACGGTCACCAGGGTCGCCCCGGGCCCTCTGACGATGCATGTCGAGGCGGAGCTCGCCATCGACCTGGCGACGGTCGAGCAGGTCTTCATCCTGACCTCGAGGACGGCGACGCCCCACGACTGGTCGGAGATCGAGGCCGAGGTCATGAGACAGTTCGCGCCGATCGGCCCTCCGATGGAGGCCCCATGAGAATCGGTCTCTTCAGCGCGATCGCCTTCGCCGCGGTCATCCTGGACTCGGCTCTCGCACCCGAGATCGAGATCCTCGGAGCACGCCCCGATCTCCTCGTCCTGGTGGTCGTCTACGGCAGCCTGCTGGTGGGTGGAAGGCAGGCGATCGTCGCCGGCTTCCTGATGGGCGTCGCCTCCGATGCCGACATCCCGAGCTACCTCGGGCTCAATGCACTGGCCCTGTCGATCACGGGCCTGGCCACGTTCCGCGTCTGGAACCACCTCGTGCGCGCCTCGGTCCTCGTACAATGCGCCGTCATCTTCGCGGCGACCCTGCTCCACGACGTCATCTACTACCTCGGCTACTACAGGAACCACCTCGACATGTTCGGCCGCTTCATCATCCGCTACAGTATCCCCGGAGCGCTTTACACGGCGGCCATCGGCGTCGTCATCTACGCGCTCGCCCGCGCTCTGGGCCTGAGAGAGGTGTCGGGTGGCTCACTCGGGTGATCATGCCGGAGGAAGCGATGTAGCAAGGCGCCGGTCCCGGGTGCTGCGCATCGCGACGTTCGCCCTCTTCGTGCTCATCATCGGACGGCTCGGATGGCTCCAGCTCGCGCGCGGGACCATCTACCGGGAGCTGTCGGAGGAGAACTACGTCCAGGGATTCGAGGTGCGCGCGCCGAGGGGCCTCATCCTCGACCGGAACGGCATCACGCTCGCCGACAACAGAGCGTCGCTCTCCATCACGCTCTCCCGTGTCCGCGATCGCAACGATGATGAGGTCGCCGGGCGACTCGCCGACCTGCTCGACCTCCCGCCGTCGTTCGTCGCCTCGAAGCTCCAGGAGAGCCGTTCGAGGTTCTACGGCAGCGTCGTGCTCCTTGAGGATGCCGAGTTCGACGAGGTCGCCCGGATCGAGGAGCACCGTTCCGAGCTGCCGGGCGTCAAGGTCGTCATGACGGCCACCCGCCGCTACGCTCAGGGAGACCTCGCGACGCATGCCATCGGCTACGTCGCCGAGATATCGGACTCGGAGCTCGAGGAGGTCGAGCCCCTCGGATACACGCAGGGAGACATCGTCGGCAAGACGGGACTGGAGAAGCGATACGAGCTGCTGCTGAACGGCCGCGACGGAGCGGAGTACTGGGTCGTCGACGCCGCCGGCCGTGAGATCTACCCCTTCGCGGGAGGCCTCGCCAGGGAGGCGAGACCCGGGCACAATCTCATTCTGACGATCGACATGCCGGCACAGAGGACGGCCGAGAGGCTCCTGCAGCAGTACGAGGCCGGAGCGATCGTCGGTATCGAGCCCGGAACCGGCGACGTCCTGGTGATGGCGTCCCACCCGTCTCCCGACCCGAACGCGATCGTCGGCGGCCTCGGGCGGGAGGACTGGAACGAGCTTCTGAGATCGCCCAGACATCCGCTTCTCAACCGCGCCGTCCAGGCGACCTACCCGCCCGGAAGCCCGTTCAAGCTGATCACGGCCGGCGTCGGGCTCGAGGAGGGCGTCATCACCCACTCGACCGAGGTCGTCTGCAAGGGAGCCTACAAGTACGGCATCCGGACCTTCAGGTGCTGGAAGCCGGAGGGACACGGCCTGGTCGACGTTCTGAAGGGCATCGTTGAATCGTGCGACGTCTACATGTACCAGCTCGGGGCGAAGCTCGGTGTGGCGACGCTGATGGAGTGGACCGAGCGCTGCGGCTTCGGTCGAACGACGGGGATCGACATCGGCGGCGAGGTCGCGGGCAACGTCCCCACGCCCGAGTGGTACGACCGGAACTACGGACGCAGGAAGTGGAGCAGGGGCGTCGTGCTCAACCTGTCGATCGGACAGGGCGAGCTGCTCGTCACGCCCCTTCAGGCGGCCTGCTTCGTCGCCGGCATCGTCAACGCCGGCATCGTTCCGACCCCGCACCTCCTCAAGCGCGTGGAGACCTACTCGGGACGCGTCATCGGAACGGCACGGACCGGGACGTTCGTCAGGCTCCCCTTCCGGGAGAAGACGCTGGCGTTCCTCAGACGCTCGATGGTCGACGTCGTCGAGGCTCCCAACGGGACAGGCAAGCTGTCGCGTCTCGAGGGCATCGAGGTGGCCGGCAAGACCGGCACCGCACAGAACCCCCACGGAGAAGACCACGCCTGGTTCGTCGCCTACGCGCCGGCGGACGATCCAGAGATCGTGCTGGCGGTGCTTGCTGAGAACGCGGGAGGCGGAGGCGCGATCGCCGCCCCGATAGCGCGCGAGGTGCTGCGTTCCTACCTGCGCCTCCCGGAGCCGGCGCCCCCGGCGCTCCACACTGCCTCGCCCGGTCCCGGAGAGACGCCGGACGCCGTGGGGGACCCGGCACCGTCGCCGCCCGGCCGGACGGCAGAGACAGACGGGGCGGCGGGGGAGATGACGGAGACCGGAGACGTGCCGGAGCCCGTTGCACCGGCCGCGAACGGGACCGGAGAAACGGAGCCCCTCGATGGATAGACGGCGGCTCAGGGACTTCGACTGGGGGCTCTTCCTCGTCACCGTGCTCATCACGGTGATAGGAATCGTCATGATCTACAGCGCGACGCGCGGCGCGGAGGGCACCGTCACGTCGAACGCCGTGTCGCGGCAGATTCTCTGGGCGTCGCTCGGCATCGCAGTCATGCTGGGTGTGGTCTTCATCTCGCAGGACACCGTCGAGGCGCTCTCACCCTTTTTCTACGTCGTCGCGGTCCTGCTCCTGGTCGCGGTCCTCTTCGTCGGCGTCGGCAAGGCGGGGGAGAGGCGCTGGTTCGATCTCGGCGTCATGCGCCTCCAGCCTTCGGAGCTGGCGAAGTTCGCCGTCATCTTCGCGCTGGCCAGATACCTCTCACGGAAGCGGACGCGGCTCGACAGGCCGCTCCATGTCGCCATTCCACTCGCCATCGTCCTCGTGCCGACCGCGCTCGTTCTCAACCAGCCGGACCTCGGAACCTCCGTCATCTACGTTCTGCTGCTCATCCCCATGCTCTACTGGGGAGGTATGAGGCCGTTCTTCCTGCTGCTCCTGGCGACCCCGGTCATCTCGATGCTGCTGGCCTTCAACTGGTTCGCCTGGATAGCCTTCCTGGCGGTACTGGGCTGGGTGCTGTACGTCTCGCGACTGCTCATCGTCGACAAGGTCGTTGTCTTCGTCATCAATGTCGTCATGGGACGTGCCGGTCCGTTCCTGTGGCAGGCCCTCGAGGAGTACCAGCGTCACCGCATTCTGGCCTTCCTCAACCCGGAGAAGTTCCGTTTCAGCACCGGCTACCAGCTCATCCAGTCGAAGATCGCTGTCGGCTCGGGCTCGGTGTTCGGCAAGGGGTTCCTCCAGGGAACGCAGAAGAACTTCGCCTTTCTCCCGGAACGCCACACGGACTTCATCTTCTCCGTCCTCGCCGAGGAGTTCGGTTTCGTCGGCTGCCTTGTCGTCCTGACCCTCTACATGTATCTTGTCATCCGGATGCTCCGCCTTGCGTCCCAGGTCAGGAACCGGTTCGCCGGTCTGGTGATCGTCGGGATAGCGAGCACGCTGTTCATACAGTCCGCCATCAACATCGGCGTCACGCTGGGGTTATCGCCGGTCACGGGCATGCCGCTGCCGCTCCTGAGCTACGGTGGCTCATCGCTGCTCGTCACGCTGGCGTCGATCGGTCTGGTCCTCGGCATGGGGATCCGCAGGATGGAGTACTAGCTGGATGAAACCCGTCCTCTTCTCGATCGGTTCGTTCCCCGTACGGAGCTACGGTGTGGCGATGGCGCTCGCCTTCCTGCTCGGCATCTGGCTGGCGAGACGGCGGGCGAGGGACCAGGGGCTCGATCCCGACACGATCATCGATTTCTCGTTCTACGTCATCGTCCTCTCCATCGTGGGCGCCCGGGCCGTCTTCGTGGCGCAGCACTGGTCCTATTTCCAGCTCCATCCCGCCGGCATCGTCCGCATCTGGGACGGCGGCCTGGCTCAGTACGGCGGGGTTCTGGCGGGACTCGCGACCGGGCTCATCTACTTCGCGCGCAAGGGCATCGATCCGTGGAGGGGTGCGGATATCGTCGCGCCGTCGGTGGCGCTCGGCATCGCCGTCGGACGCATCGGCTGCTTCCTGAACGGGTGCTGCTTCGGCCGACCGTGCAGTCTCCCGTGGGCCGTCCGCTTCCCGGCCGACTCGCACGCGGCCGAGCTCTTTCCGGGACAGGCCGTCCATCCGACGCAGCTCTACGAGTCGGGTGCCGCGCTCCTCATCCTCGCCGTGCTGCTGATCGCCGACCGGAGGAAGCCGTTCCACGGCTTCACGCTCTGGTTCTTCGTCATGCTCCTCGCGGTCTTCCGCTTCCTCGTCGACCCCATCAGGCAGTACGGCGAGGCCTCGATCGCCTTTCGCGCCGGGGAAACGGCCGTCACGATGAACCAGCTCGCCGGGCTCATCCTCATCGCCGTCGCCGCCGTCTTCATGGCGGTCCTGGCACGGCGGGGCCGGCCGGAACCAGGAAGCTCCCCCCCGACCGAGGAGTGAACCGCCTGTCCGCTCTGCCCCCGGCAGTCATCGGCGCCCTCAGGCGCTTCGCGCTCCCGGCGTCGTGCCGAGCCTGCGGCGCCCCGGTCGACCTCGAGTTCCTGTGCCCTTCCTGTGCCTCGCAGCTGGTGCCGGCCGTGTGCGCGCTCGAGCTGCCGCGCGACGGCGGACGGGGCCCGCGACACGCCTTCTACGGGCTCCGCTTCACGGAAGCGGCCCGGGCCCTCGTCCACGCCATCAAGTTCGACGGACACACGTCGGCCGCCGGCGTCCTCGCGGAGAAGGTACTGCCGGTCTGCCGCGTCGTCGGGGGCAGCGCGTGTGACGCGGTCGTGCCCGTTCCGCTCCACCCCGTCAGGGAGCGGGAGCGGGGCTTCAACCAGTCGAGCTCCATCGCGAGGGAGTTGGCCGGGCGCCTCGGTCTTGACGTCATCGAGCGGGGGCTTACAAGGACGCGCCCGACACGCCCGCAGACGGACCTCGGACGAGCTGAGCGCCTGGTCAATGTGAGAGAGGCCTTCCGTGCGGGGCGCAGTCCGCTCAGCGGGTCGCGGGTCCTGCTCGTCGATGACGTCATCACCACCGGCTCGACGCTCGCCGCCGCCTCGTCGGCGCTCCTGGCGGCCGGAGCCGAGAGCGTCATCCCGTTCGCCGCCACGGGACGGCCCGAAACGGGTTGACAGCGACGCGCGGGGCACTCTAGCATCACAGATTCGAGCCCGCAGAGGATCGGGCCGACACGGAGCGCGTTCAAGGGAGGAACGACACATGAAGGTGGGCATCCTGACCGGCGGCGGCGACTGTCCTGGCTTGAACGCGGTCATCAGGGCCGTTGTCAGAAGGACGATCCAGCGGTACGGCGGCAGCGTCACGGGCTTCCGGTATGGTTGGGCGGGCGTCGTCGACGAGAACACCATCGAGCTGGGCATCGATGAGGTATCCGGCATTCTGCCGAGAGGCGGGACGATCCTCGGAACCTCCAGGACGAACCCGTTCAAGATGGACGGGGGCGTCGAGGCGATTCAGAGGGTCTTCGAAGCCCACGAGTTCGACGGGCTGGTCGCAGTCGGCGGCGAGGATACGCTCGGAGTCGCCTACCGGCTTTTCGAATCGGGTCTCCCGATCGTCGGGGTCCCGAAAACGATCGACAACGACATCAATGCGACAGATTTCACGTTCGGCTTCGACACCGCCGTCCAGATCGCGACCGAGGCGATCGACCGGCTGCACACGACGGCGGAATCGCACAATCGCGTGGTCGTGGTCGAGGTCATGGGCCGGCACACGGGCTGGATCGCCGTCAAGGCGGGCATCGCCGGGGGCGCCGATCTCATTCTGATCCCCGAGGTACCCTTCACCCTCGACGGCGTCTGCGACGTCATCAGAAAGCGTCACGGGAGGGGGAAGAACTTCTCGATCGTCGTCGTTGCGGAGGGCGCGGAGTTCCCGGACGACGAGGGCGGCGAGCTCGTGACACAGCAGGCCGGTACCGACTCCTTCGGGCACGTGAGGCTCGGTGGTATCGGCAACCGTCTGGCCAAGATCATCGAGAAGGAGACCGGATACGAGACGCGCGTGACCGTGCTCGGCTACACGCAGCGCGGCGGCACGCCGACAGCGTTCGACAGGGTCCTCGGCACGCGCTTCGGCGTTCTCGCGGCCGACCTCGTCCACAATCAGGAGTTCGGCAAGATGGCGAGTCTTCACGGCGACCGCGTGATACCCGTCGAGATGTCGCACGCCACGGAGTGTGTGAAGCGGGTCGACTCCGAGCTCTACGAGGTCGCCCGGACGTTCTTCGGCTAGAGAGCACCGGTCGGCAAACCCGACATCAAGGAGGTCGTCCGAACATGTCCCTCGTCACGAACAGCGCGCTGATGGTCCCCGCGAGAGAGAGCGGATATGCCGTCGGCGCCTTCAACACATCGAACCTCGAGATCACGCAGGCGGTCTTCGAGGCGGCCGTCGAGCAGCGCTCGCCGGTCATCATCGCCACGTCGCAGTCGGCCATCAAGTACGCGGGCTATTCGAACATCGTCTCGATGGTCGCGAACCTGGCCCGTGAGACCGATGTTCCAGCGTCGCTCCATCTGGACCACGGGACCGATCTCGAGGTCATCCAGGCCTGCATCGAGCATGGATGGACGTCGGTGATGATCGACGGCTCGCACCATCCGCTCGAGGAGAACATCGCCGTGACCAGGCAGGTCGTCGAGATGGCCCGGCCTAAGGAGGTCTCCGTCGAGGCAGAGCTCGGGAGGCTGATGGGCGTCGAGGATGAGATCGAGGTCTCTGAGGGCGAGGCCGTCTACACGGATCCCGAGGAGGCGGAGCGGTTCGTCTCGGAGACCGGATGCGACGCACTCGCCGTCGCCATCGGAACCTCGCACGGGGCATACAAGTTCAAGGGAGAGGCCAAGCTCGCCGTCGACCGTCTGCGCGCGATAGCCGACCGCGTCGAGATCCCGCTCGTGCTGCACGGCGCATCCGCCGTCCCGCAGGACGTACTCGAGCTCGCGCGCCGTTACGGAGCGGATCTCCCGGGGGCCCGGGGCGTCCCGGCGGAGAGCATCAAGGAGGCCGTCGGGCACGGTATCGCCAAGATCAACATCGACACCGATCTCAGGCTGGCGTTCACGGCGAGGGTCAGGGAGTTCCTTGCGGAACAGCCGGAGGTCTTCGACCCACGGAAGATCCTGGCCGCGGCAAGAGCCGGGATGAAGGACGTCGTCACCACAAAAATGAAGCTCTTCGGTTCGGCCGGCACGCTCGAGAACCGGCCGGGGGCATGAGGAAGGAGCAGGCTCATGGCGCTGAAGTACGCGATCAACGGATTCGGGCGTATCGGACGACTCGTTCTCAGGATAGCCCATGACAACCCCGAGTTCGACATCGTCGCGGTCAACGACCTGACGGACGCACAGACGCTGGCCCATCTGTTCAAGTACGACTCGGTGCACGGGATCTTCGACGGCGACGTCTCGGTCGAGGACGACGCCATCGTCGTCAACGGCAAGAAGATCAGGGTCTTCAACGAGAAGGACCCTTCCGGGCTGCCCTGGGGCGATCTCGGAATCGACGTCGTGATCGAGTCGACCGGGCATTTCAGGACGCGGGAGGGCGCCGGGAAGCACATCGAGGCAGGCGCAAGGAAGGTCATGATCTCCGCCCCGGCCAAGGGCGAGAAGGGCCCCGACATCAGCATCGTGATGGGCGTGAACGACGGCGACTACGATCCGGAGAACCACCACATCATCTCGACCGCATCCTGCACAACGAACTGCGCCGCGCCGATGGTCAAGGTGCTTCATGACAACTTCGGCATCACGCGCGGCATCATGACGACGATCCACGCCTACACGAACGACCAGCGGATTCTCGATCTGCCGCACAAGGACCTGAGAAGGGCCAGGGCTGCCGGCGTCTCCATGATCCCGACGACGACGGGTGCGGCGAAGGCCGTCACCATCGTGATCCCCGAGCTCAAGGGCAAGCTCGACGGCATGGCGGTTCGCGTTCCGACGCCTGACGGATCGCTCGTCGACTTCGTGGTGGAGACCGAGAAGGAAACGACCGCCGAGGAGATCAACGCCGCATTCCGGAAGGCGGCGTCGGAGGGACCACTGGCTCCGTATCTCAGGTACGCGGACGACCCGCTGGTCTCGATCGATATCGTCGGCGACAGGCACTCCTGCATCTTCGACAGCGAACTGACGAAGGTCATGGGCGGTACCATGGTCAAGGTCCTCGGCTGGTACGACAACGAGGCCGGGTACGCGGCCAGGATGGTCGACATGATGAAGCACGTGGCGCAGAAGTAGGGAGGCCCACGGTGGCCGGAAAGCTGCACGTCAAGGACATCCCTCTGGGGGGGAAGCGGGTGCTGACGCGCGTCGACTTCAACGTCCCGCTCGGGGACGACGGCTCGGTGGCCGACGACACGAGGATCGAGAGAGCGCTGCCGACGATAAGGAACATCGTTGAACGCGGCGGACGCGCCGTCCTCATGTCGCATCTCGGGCGCCCGAAGGGCCGTGTCGTCGACGACTACAGGATGAAGCCGGTCGCGGAGAGGCTGGAACGCCTGATCGACATGGCGGTGACGGTCGCTCCGGACTGCGTGGGTGACCGGACCGAGGCGGTCGTCGCCGGCATGCAGGACAGCGACATCGTTCTTCTTGAGAACCTGCGCTTCCACGCGGGCGAGACGGAGAACGCCTCCGACTTCGCGCGAAGGCTCGCGCGTCTGGGCGACGTCTACGTCGACGATGCGTTCGGCACGGCCCACCGCGCCCACGCGTCGACCGTCGGCGCCGCGGAGCTCTTCGACCGGCGGGCCATGGGCTTCCTGATCGAAAGGGAACTCGAGCACCTCTCGCTGGCCACCGAGTCTCCGAAGCGGCCCTACGCGGCGCTTCTCGGCGGAGCGAAGGTGTCCGACAAGCTCGGCGTCATCGACAACCTGCTGGCGCACGTCGACGTCTTCCTGATCGGCGGGGGTATGGCGTTCACGTTCCTCAAGGCCCGCGGCGTCGGGATCGGCGATTCGCTGGTCGAGGAGGACCTCATCGAGACCGCCTCGGATGTCCTCGGCAGGGTCGAGTCGGCCGGGAAGACGCTCCTCCTGCCAGCGGATGTCGTCGTCTCGAGCGACATCGACGACGAGAGCTCGGCCCGCGTGGTCACGGTCGCCGAGGGCGTTCCCTCCGGATGGAAGGGCCTGGATATCGGTCCGGAGACCGCGGGGATGTTCGCCGACGAGATAGCGAAGGCCAGCACGATCGTGTGGAACGGACCGATGGGCGTCTTCGAGAAACCGGCGTTCGCGAAGGGCACCCGCTCGGTCGCGGAGGCCGTGGCGGCCCGCACTGCACAGGGAGCCGTCAGCATCGTCGGCGGCGGCGACTCGGCCGCGGCCGTGGCCCGGGCGGGACTCGCCGGGAAGATGACGCACATCTCGACCGGCGGCGGCGCTTCGCTCAGGTTTCTCGAAGGCAAGCCGCTCCCCGGCATCGAGGTTCTGACAGACGTCTGAACACCGGGTCCACCGGGCCCGGGAACGGGGGGCCGCGCGAACGGGAGGAGACGAAGCGTGTCGAGGAGACCGATCGTCGCAGGTAACTGGAAGCTCCATAAGAACGCGGGGGAGACGCGGGAGACGATCCGCGAGCTCGCCTCGAACGTGGACGCGGCCGGCGGGACGTCGGCTGAGATCGTCGTCTGTCCGCCGTTCACCTCGCTCTCCGCGGCTGTCGAGGCCGCACGGGGAAGCGACATACTGATCGGCGCCCAGAACGTGTCCTCGGAGAGCTCCGGAGCCTTCACGGGCGAGGTTGCGAGCGAGATGCTCGAAGACCTCGGCGTCAGCTACGTCATCATAGGGCACTCCGAGCGGCGGTGGGTGTTCGGCGAGACCGACGACATGGTCAACGCCAAGCTCCGGAAGGTCCTGGACGGCGACCTCGTACCGATCGTGTGCGTCGGTGAGCGGCTCGAGGATAGAGAGGGCGGCAGGACGGAGGAGGTCGTACGGACCCAGGTGACCTCGGCCCTGAAGGGCATCTCGGAGGACGCCGCCGTGCGCGTGGTCATAGCCTACGAGCCCGTCTGGGCCATCGGCACCGGAAGGACGGCCACGCCGGAGCAGGCGGACGAGGTTCACCGCTTGATTCGCGACCTGATTCGTGCTAACTTTGGAGGTTGCGTCGCCGACGGCGTTCGCATACTCTATGGTGGCAGTGTGAAGCCCGGAAACGCCGGGGAGATCCTGTCGCAGAACGACGTCGACGGCGTTCTCGTGGGCGGCGCCAGTCTGGAGGCTGTTTCGTTCGCCCGGATCATCGAGAAGGCCTGAGCAGATTCAGAAGCCCCGCCTGAGGCGGGGGAGAGCGGAGGAGCAAGTCCATGGTCGGTCTGCTGCTGACACTTCACATTCTGATCAGCGCCGCACTGGTCGTCGTCGTCCTGCTCCAGTCGGGCAAGGGCGGCGGTCTGGCCGGCGCCTTCGGAGGATCCGGAGGCATGGGCGCCGTGTTCGGCGGACAGACGGCCGCTTCGCTCCTGACGAAGGCGACGCGCTATCTGGCTGTTGCCTTCATGGTCTCGTCCCTGACACTCGCTGTCGTGTCACGCGGCAGCACGATGGGCACCGTCGAGGGCGGGCTCGAGCGCCGCACCGGCACTGCCGCCAGTGCGACCGGCGGGGCCGTTCCGGTGGAGGGTCTGCCGAGCGGCGAACCCATGACCGACGAGACCCCGGTGCCGGCCGTTCCGGACGGCGGCGGAGAGGCACCTGTTGAGACGGAGGGCGGAGAGTAGCGCGAACCGGCGCCTCACGAGGCGCGACATATGTGCCCGGATGGTGGAACTGGTAGACACGCCATCTTGAGGGGGTGGTGGGCCTTTGCCTGTGCGAGTTCGAGTCTCGCTCCGGGCACCACTCGATACGTCGGCCCCGTGGGGGCCGTGACGGACGACGGCGGAACGCGATGCGTTCCGTCGTTCTGTTTCTGGGGGAGCATATGCCCGGCACGACGGCGGAGAGGATTCGGTGCATGGAACGTGCGCTCTTCGCGGTCTACGGGCCGCAGGGCTGGTGGCCGTCGCGGACGGACTTCGAGACGGCCGTCGGGGCCGTGCTGACCCAGGGGACCGCCTGGCGCAACGTCGAGCGCGCCGTTGCCGCGCTCGGGGATGCAGACCTTCTGTCGCCCGCCGGCATCGCCGGTGCCGATCCCGAACGGCTCGAGACGCTCATCCGGCCGGCCGGCTTCTCCAGGAGAAAGGCGCGCACGCTCAGGTCGCTGGCCGGGCTGGCGGGCGCGTCGTCCGACGGGTTCAGGGAACTCCTCGAGCGACCCGCCGCGGAACTCCGTCAGCAGCTCCTGGGCGTCTGCGGCATCGGCCGGGAGACTGCCGACTGCATCCTGCTCTACGCGTCCGGGCGTCCGGCCTTTCCCGTCGATACGTACGCCCGGCGCGTCGTCGGTCGTCACGGCATCCTGCCCGCCCGGTCGTCGTACGAGACGCTGTCGGCGTCCGTACGGACCGCGCTCGGCGACGATGTGACGATCCTCGGGGAGTTCCATGCGCTCATCGTGCAGGTCGGCAAGCACCACTGCGGCGCCTCGCCCCGCTGCGGCGGCTGCCCCCTGGAGTATGATCTGCCGGCGCCGCGAAGCGCGTGAATACCGCTCAGTCGAGGGGCGTCTGACGCTTGACACGGCCCCCTCCAGGGTCCAAGCTAGTACATGAGGACCGAGACCGGACCGACGCCTCCAGGTGCGCCGGACGGCGTCGTGTCACCTCATTCCGGATTGGAGCCGACGCGCATGCGGAGGCCTTTGATAGCCCGATTCCTGTTCGTGACCCTGGCCGCAGCGTTCCTTTCGGGCGCGGCGGCGGACGGTCACGCCGCCATACATGAACACGTGGTCACCGTCAACGAGAGAGACCTCACATTCTCGTCGGCGGACGGTTACGTCGTCGTGCGTCTCGAAGGGGCCGACCTCGTGAGGGAACCGGGGCTCCCCGAGCTGCCGGTCGTACCCGTCACCATCGCCCTGCCGGGTGCTTGCGACGTCCTTGGCGTCTCCGTCCGGAGCGCCGAGACCACCGAGCTTCTGCGGCGCGCCCGCATCCGACCGGCGCAGCCGCCGGCCATTCTGCCGATCCCGGGCCGCGATGTCGCGCTGCCCTCGTTCGTTGCTCCGGACCCGTCGGTCTACGGAACCGGGTCACCCTGGCCGGAGAATCCCGTCGACTTCAATGGGACCGGGCACTTCTCGGGACGCACGCTGGTCGACCTCGCCGTTCGCCCGCTCCAGTACATCCCGTCCGACGGAAAGCTCCGACTGTTCACGCGGCTCGTTCTGGAGATCGAGTACGAGGGCACGGACACCGTCCCGGATCTCGGCCCCCATCCCGCCACGACACGTACTCTGACGAAGGTCGCCGCCAACGGGGCCACGCTCCCGGCCGGCGCGAGTTCGCGGCCGGGGCGCGACAGTCATCTCACACCGGGCGACCACGAGTACGTCATCGTGTGCGGAAGCGGATACGTCGATATCTTCCAGCCGCTGGCCGACTGGAAGACAAGGAAGGGCGTACCGGCCACGACCGTCGAGTGGCAGTGGATCGACGCAACCTACGACGGAGCGGACGGGGCCGAACGGCTGCGCAACTTCATCATAGACGCCAGAGCGACCTGGGGGACCGTGTGGTTCCTCCTGGGCGGAGAGCCGTCTCTCGTGCCCGTCCGCCGGGCGTACGCGATGACCTCAGAGGCGGGGATGCACGCGGACGAGGACGCCCTCGCCTGCGATCTCTATCTCTCGGACCTCGACGGAGACTGGAACGCCGACGGCGACGACACCTTCGGCGAGATCGAGGACGCGATCGACCTCTACCCGGATGTCTACGTGGGCCGCGCCTCCGTCAAGAACACGGCCCAGGCCGAGGCCTTCGTCGAGAAGACGCTCCGCTGGGAGCGGGACCCGCTGTCCGGCTATCAGCTCGACATGCTGATGGCGGCCGAGGTGCTCTGGAGCGATCCGTTCACGGACTCGGGCATCGCGCTCAACTGGATCGACAACGAGTCCATACCACCGCGCTACGATCCCATCACGAAACTCTACGAGACGCTGGGGAACGAGTCGGGAGCGTCGGTGACCGACGCGCTGAACGCCGGACCCGGGCACTTCCTGCACAGCGGACACGCCTGGTACACTACGATGGGGTGCGGCGACGGCGCCATCTACCGGTGGGAGATCTACGACCTGACGAACGCGGACGAGCAACCGCTCGTCTATTCGATCGGCTGCTGGCCCGCCGCCTTCGACCTGACGGACGAGTGCATCGCCGAACGCTTCATCGGAAGCCCGAACGGCGGAGCGGTCGCCTTCATCGGGAACTCCCGCTACGGGTGGGCGTCCCCGGGCAACCCCGGGTACGGCTATTCCGAGCGTTTCATGCAGGCATTCTACCGGGCCGTCTTCGTCGACGGTCTGAGCTCGGCGGGACAGGCACTCGCCGCCGCCAAGGCATCCATGGTCCCACTCTCGCGGGCCGAGAACGTGTACCGCTGGCATCAGTACGAGGTCAACCTCCTCGGCGATCCGGAGCTTCCTGTCTGGACCGACGTCCCCAGGCCGCTCACGGTCTCCCATCCCGACACGCTCCCGGCCGGACAGTCGATCCTCGAGGTCGCCGTCCGGTCCTCTCAGGGACCGGTGGAGGGGGCGCTCGTCTGCGCGATGAACGGCCTCGACGCGTACGAGAGAGGGCACACGGACCAGAGCGGCTCCGTTCTGCTGCCGCTCAATCTCTCGACCCCCGACAGTGTCTCGATCACCGTCACGGCGCCGGACCACATGCCGTACGAGGGCGTCATCCCGGTCGCCGTGTCCGGCGCCTTCCTGCGCGTCGCCTCCCACGAAACCGATGACTCGGTCGGAGGCAACGGCGACGGGCTCGCCGGACCGGGTGAGACCGTTGAGGTGACCGTCTCCCTCGAGAACGTGGGTACAGAGACGGCGGACGCCGCGGACCTCACCGTCGCAGGAGACGACCCCTGGGTCAGCGTGGCGACCGCCGACGCCGACCTCCCGCCCGTCGACCCTGGAGAGACCTCATCGCCGGGGACGCCGTTCGTTCTGACCGTTCTTCCTGAGGCACCGGACGGACACGTCGCCACCTTCGACGTGACCGCCACCGACTCGAGAGGGAGTTCCTGGGTGGGCTCCTTCAACGTGACGGTCGCCGCACCCCGCCTTGTCGCCGGACTCTATTCGATCGACGACGCGGTCGGCGGCGACGGCGACGGGATCCTCGAGCCCGGGGAGTCGGCCGCTCTGATGGTCGACGTGACGAACCTCGGTGGAGCCGTTGCGCTGGACCCGCTGGCCACCGCGTGGACGTTCGACGATGAGATCCTCCTGGTCGACGATTCGGCCGACGTCGGGGACATCGGCCCGCAGGAGACAGGCAGGCCGGTCTTCTCGCTCGACGTGGACGAGCACTGCGCGCCCACGCACGTCGCCGAGGTCGTCCTCGAGTTCGAGACCGCCGACGGCTTCACGGACATCGATACGCTGCACGTCGCGGTCGGCACGGCCGGGATCGAGGACGACTTCGAGAGCGGAGCGCCCGGGTGGAGCCACGGCGGCGCGAACGACCTGTGGACGCTGAGCGAACTCCGCGCACGATCGGGCTCCATGAGCTGGTACTGCGGCGATCCGGCGACCGCGGAGTATACGAACAACATGGACGCGTCACTCATCTCGCCCGAGGTCGTGCTGGGGGAGGAGAGCGAACTCGCGTTCTGGGCGTGGTGCGAGTTTCCGATCTACCACGAGGACGGCCTCTTCGTGGAACTCGTAGGGACGGACGGAGCGGTCGACACACTCGACTTCATCGGAAGCGGCGGGGCGCTCGGTGAGCTCGGTTCGATCGGAAACGACTGGCTGGAGTACCGGTACGCCGGTCTCGGCGAGCCGGGCGACACGGTCCGAGTACGCTTCAGGTTCCATTCGGACGGTTCGGAGGTCGTCGAGGGCGTTCACATCGACGACGTCTCGATCGTCACGGTCTCCGGGTCGACCGGAACGTCGGTTCCCGGCGGGACGATGCCGGAGCCCATGGCGCTGCTCCACCAGAACTCGCCGAACCCGTTCACGCCGTCGACGACCATTCGCTTCACGACGCCGTCACCCGGGCATGTCGTCGTCGCCGTCTACAATGTCCAGGGGCGCCTGATCAAGACGCTGCTCGACGACTACGTCGGCGCGGGGGAACACGCCGTCGTGTGGGACGGCCGGGACGAGCTCGGCGGCGAGATCGCGGCCGGGGTCTACCTCTACCGTCTGTCGTACGGCGGTCGTGAGGAGTCCCGGAAAATGCTGTTGGTGAGATAGCCATGGACGCCATCGCGCCGCAACCCTACGGCGAGATCAGGATCAGTGAGGAGGACGAGAGGCTCCGGAACCTGAGCGAGTCGACGCTCCGGTTCATGCATGACCACGGAGTGCTGCTGGAGGAGAGGCTGCGGGAACAGAGCCGGTATCTCGGGTTCCTTGTCGAGGAGGAGTACGACCTCGTGAACGCCATGAGGCTCTCCGAGCGTCGCGCCTCCGTCGGACGGAACGTCAGAGTCGCCGGACGGCGCGTCGAGACCATCAGGGCCGAGATCGTGCGCCGTTCGGTCGAGAGTCCCTGACACCCCGCTTTCCGCTTTACAGGCTGGAAAAGGCATGCTACAAAGAGGGGACATGAGACGAGCATACGGTCGAGGCGTGCCGACGCCGCGCGCCGCGCATACGTGTATCCTCGTCGGCCTCATGCTGGTCGCGACCATGGCGACGGTTCCGGATGAGGCCGATGCCGCCAACAAGTACGCCGGCGAGTTTCTGACCCACGGGGTCGGAGCCCGCCCGCTCGGCATGGGCAGCGCCTTCGTGGCGGTCGCCGACGACGTCACGGCCGGCTACTGGAATCCGGCGGGCCTCGCCGATCTGCCGGAGGGAGCCCGCTACGCGCAGCTCATGCACTCGGAGACGTTCGGAGACGTCGTCAACTACGACACCGGCGCCTACGTGATGAACCCGTGCGGATGGGAGGGGGCCGTCGGCGTCACGATCGTGCGCCTGGCGATCGACGACATCCCGTTCACGGACTTCGAGAGCGATGAGGAGAGAATCTACTACGACGCCGCCCGGATCGACTGGGAGAGCGACGCCGAGACCGCCCTGCTTCTGTCGTACGCCAGAAGGACGTCCGACAGACTGAGACTCGGCGGCAGCCTCAAACTCATCTGGAAAAGCGTCGGGGAGTACAACTGCTACGGAGTCGGCTTCGACGTCGGAGGCAAGTACGACCTCTGGGACCACGTGACACTGGGTCTCGCGATACAGGACGTCACGACCACGTTTCTCGCGTGGGACACGAAGGAACGTGAGCAGATCATGCCGACGGCGAAGATCGGCGCGGCCTACGTGAGGCCGGTGGCCTCGATGAACGGTGTGCTGACGCTTGCGGCCGACGCCGACGTGCGGTTCGAGGACCGACTGCTGGCCGACGAGTACCACGTCGGGCCCGTGTCGGCCGACACGCACTACGGCGTCGAGTTCGTCTACCGGGAGATGGTCGGTGTCCGCGCCGGTCTGGCGATGGGGCAGTTGACCGCGGGGGCGGGTCTGAACCTCGGCGGCTTCACCGTCGACTACGCCTTCGGGAAGCACGAGTATCTTGATTCGAGTCACAGAGTGTCGGCGGCGTACGCATTCTAGGGCGCCGCAGGGAAGCGACGCAGGAAGAGAGACCGGACGACAGGAACGGCCCCGCGAGCGGGGCTTGAGAACCACCCCCCGGGAGGAGAGGGATAATGAGGATCGTCCACGACAGGAGGCTGTTCGCGGCGCTCATCGCGCTCGCGGCCCTTGCGGCGTTCGCCGTGACCGGGTGCGAGAAGGACCTCATGGAGGCCGACGAGCTTCCGCCGACGGGCAGTCAGATCACGAGTCCGTCCAACGGTACCAGCCTCTCCAGCCGTGTCATCAGCGTTCTCGGCTGGGCTGAGGTGGGGGCCACGGTCGACATCTACGTCGACGGCGTTCTCGAGGGAACCGGAACCGCCAACGTGTACCAGGACGACGAGGACAACACACAGTACGGCCGGTTCACCGTGCCGAACATCGACCTCGGCGAGGAGGGTGAGAAGACGATCCGCGCCGAGATCACCGACACGGTCGGCAACGAGGCGGACCCGCTCGAGATCACGGTGACCCTCGACACGACGGCGCCGCCCGCCGAGCTCGAGCACATCACCGACTCGACGTACAAGGACTCGCTGGGCTGGTGGGAAACCGGCGTGACGCGGCTGCAGGCGGTCGGACGGACCGACGTCACGTCGTCGACCCGCCGCGTTCGCTTCGGCATCAACGAGTTCGCGGCGACCGAGGCCGATACGTACGAGGTCGCCGGCGGTCCGGACTCCGTCAGGTTCTGGGTGCCGATGAACGCGCCCGTCCTGACCGAGGAGTCGCCCCAGGACACGGTCACCTACTATCTCGAGGCGATCGACGACGCGGGCAACATCGGATCCGAGCGGTTCGAGATCCTCTGGGTCGTCGAGGGCAAGGACACCACGCTCGTCTGGGACGACGGCGACTACGGCCAGTTCTCGAACTACATCACCGGCCGTCAGGACTGGGAGGCCGCGGTACTCTTCCAGGCGCCTACCTGGGCCAACTACGTGACCGAGATCCACTACTACATCATGAACGACGACCAGGACAATCCGGACGATCCGGAGGCGCCGACAACGGAAGCGTTCTCGGCCCGCGTGTACTATCCCACGTCGCCCGACAGCCCGCAGCCCGGGGAGGTTGCCAACGGCATCGGCGCCAACACGGGCGACCTCTATCCTGAGGACGCGTGGCTCGAGTTCCCGCTGCCGGAATCGGTCGACATCACGAGCTTCACGTCGTTCCCGAACAAGCAGTTCTTCGTCGGCATGCGCTGGGAGTCGCGCTTCAACCCGCGCCTCGGCTACGACATCGACGAGCCGATCGACTACAAGAGCTACATCAAGGACCTCGGCGGCGATTGGGTACTGGATGCCCGAGACCTGATGATCCGCGCGGTCGTCTCAGACATCCCCTCGGGCAGAGGAAGGACGGCGGTGATCCTGCCGCAGTCTCACTCGCGGTAGGAGTTCGGCGGCAGTGGTACCGGCGTGGTCGGAACCGCGCCGGGCCGGGCGGTCGTGTCACCCGCGCGGGTGCGGCGGCCGCACGACCGTCGGCGAACCGACGAACTGAAGAGGAAGAAGACGACCCCGGGCCGATGGCCCGGGGTCGTTGTTGTCTCAGGTCGCCTGCCGTCCTTGTCCGAGGCTCCTGCCGGCGGTCCGCAGGACCGATCCGGCCTCGCCGCGTCCTACATCGGGATCCTGATCCGGTCGCCGGGGTAGATGCGCGAGTGCCAGCTCAGCCCGTTCGTCCTGAGCACCTGCCGCGTCGAGCGCCCGTGCCTCCGGGCGATCGAGCTGATGGTGTCGCCGCGCTGGACCACATACTCGATGTACCCGCCGTCGCCCGACTCGACGGCGCCGACAGGTATCACCAGGAAATCACCGGCGCGGATCCGGCTGGGATTCGAGATGCTGTTCGTCGATGCGATAGCGTGGACGCTGGTCCCATAGGCGCGGGCGATGTCCCACAGCGTCTCGCCGCGGGCGATCCGGTGCCGCTGCCATGAGACCCGTTCCTCCCTTGGGATCGCGTGGAGCCCGGCCAGCGTCCTGTCGCCCGTACCGACCGGGACACGGAGGGTCGTCGGTCCGCTGCTCGGGGCCGTGCACCAGCGCCTGAGTGCGGGGTTGAGCTCGCGTACCGCGTCGACCGACACACCGGCCACGCGTGCGATGACGTCGAGGTCGAAAGCCCCGTCGACCAGGATCGTGTCGTACTCCAGCGGAGGCTCCGGGGTGCAGCCTGTGAAGCCGTGCTTCTCAGGATCGCTGCCGATGATGAGCGCCGCCATGAACTTGGGAACGAAGTTCTCGGTCTCCCTGGGAAGATCGAGGCACCAGAAGTCGTGGCACCCCGGTCTCCGCCTCCGGGCGCGTGCAACGCGTCCCTCGCCCGAGTTGTAGCCGGCCAGCGCGAGTTCCCAGGAACCGAACATCCCGTAGAGGTCCCTCAGGTACTCGCAGGCGGCCCGCGTCGCCTTCTCGGGGTCTCTCCGCTCATCGACCCACCAGTCGACGCGCAACCCGTGCATTCTGGCCCTGCTCGAGATGAACTGCCACATTCCGGAGGCGTGTGCCCGCGAGTAGGCCTTCGGGTTGAACCCACTCTCGATCATCGCGAGGAAGAAAAGCTCGGATGGGAGCCCGTGCTCCTCGAGCATCTGCTCGATCATGGGGCGGTACTTCGAGCTCCGGGAGAGCCACCGAGACATCTGCGACCGGCCTCTGCCCTGGAAGTAGTCGAGCCACTTCTCGACGCGGGCATTGACGACCGGCTCGATCACCGGCCTCAGCGGCGGCTCAGGGACCTCCGCATCGGCGGCGTCGACGACCGTCGTGTCCACCCGGGCGGGCGCCTCGACCACCTCGACGGGCGCGTCCCTCGTACCGATGATCTCCAGGAAGTAGTCGATCCGCTTCGTGAGGCTCGCAGCATCGGACCGCTCGGCACGAGAACCGGACGCGGCACCCGACACGGCGCGCTCCGCCCTTCGAAGGAGAACGGAGGCCTGGTCCCACTCGTCGAGCACGTAGTGACCGAGGGCGTCCCTGTAGAGATGCTCGGCCCGCGCCAGCGAATCGGCGGGGGCCCCCGTGACCGGCGACCGGGAGACAGGGTCTCCCGACGGCGGCTGCGTCGTGGAGCAGCCGGCCACGACGCCGACGAGCATGAGAAGCACCAGAAGTCGCATGAGTCGTCTCATGGCGTGACAGGATAAACGACGACCGGCGGACCGTGCAAGTCGTTTCCTCGAAACGCTGCCCGGATCAGCGTGCCCGACGTGGTCCGGCGCCCGCCGGCACCGTTCGTGCCGTTGATTGTTCCTTGACAATCAGGTAGCATCTTTGAAAGAAGTGTTCCGAAACCCCCTTACGTTACACTTGCCCGGCGTGGATGCGCGCATGAGAAAGTCCTCCACAACCGCGCGGGAGCTGCTCGAGCATCTCATCTCTGTCGATCTCCTGGATGCCGAGGGCCTCCGTATCTACCGCAGCCTTCTGACGGCCGACGAGGAGGCGGCGCGGCAGGGTCTCGCGTGGCTGCTGGACCATCTCTGTGAGCTCGGATACGCGCGCCGGACCGCGCGAACGGTCTCCAACGGAGCGGTCCGCGAAACCTATCAGAACCTGACGACCCTCGATTCGATCACGCTCGAACTGCCGCGGGCGGACGCTGCCGTCCCGAAGCAGCCGCCTGCGACGGATGCGCCCGACCGTGCCCCCGAACGGCCTCCGGACCGCGGCTCGGAGGGGGTGGACGTGCCGGGTGCCGCGTCGCTTCCGGCCGAGTTCCTGGACGCGGTCGCGGCATCGAGCAGGCGCGTCGACCTCGCCGGGTCGCTCAGTCATCTCTACGACCTTCTGAAGAGGACCGTCGGCTACGAGCACATCGCCGTCTTCATGTCGAAGGGGCTCGTCGCCTCGACCGTCGGGACCTCGAGCGAGCTCGACGACGTCTTCCGATGGCCTCCCGGAGCCCGCGTGACGCCGGAGTTCCTGAAGACGCGCGTCGAGGAGTCCGGTCGGCCGGTCTCCATCCCGGACCTGGGCTCGGACAGGAGGCTCCAGCGTTTCCTGCCGAGCGATGCGCACGGCTCTCTCGTGGCCGCCCCTCTCTTGGCGGAGGGCTACGTCTACGGCCTCCTCGAGCTCTGGAGCGAGCAGCCGTCGGCCTACGGCGAAGACGACGTCGCGACGATCGACTTCGTCGCGCGCTTCGCCGGGGGCCTCATCAAGAGACGCCTCGAGGTCGAGGAGCTCATCTTCGTCGACCAGGCGAGCCAGATCCACAACAGGCGCTATTTCGAGGAACAGATCACACGAGAGATGGAGCGCTGCAAGCGTACGGGACAGGCCATGGCCCTGCTCATGGCCGATCTTGACGGCTTCAAACAGGTCAACGACGACCTCGGCCACGCGGCCGGCGACAGCATCCTCAGACAGGTCGCGCGCGTCCTGGCCGAGAACGCCCGCCAGGTGGACATCGTCGCCCGCTACGGGGGAGAGGAGTTCGCGGTCATCCTCCCGAACGTCTCGCGGGACAGCGCCTACGCCGTGGCCGAGCGTATCAGGCGCACGGTCGCAGAGCAGCAGTTCGTCACCGGGAACGAGAGCGAGCCCACGCGACGCGTGACGGTGAGCATCGGCGGGGCGCTCTATCCGCTCGACGCGAAGTCGCGTGCCGATCTCCTCGACAAGACCGACCGCATCGCCCTCTACTCGGCCAAGCGACAAGGGAAGAACCGCGTCGTCTTCTGGGACGAGGTCGCTCAGACCGAGGATTGAGACCCGAGCGATGTCCCTCTCACCAGCGACCCGTTGAGCCTCGTTGTTGACAGCGCCCCCCTCCATCGTAGATGCTCCACAGGGAAGCGCGTCCGGGCGGACGCGCCTCACAACGAACCGCCTGAACGCGGCGGGGACGGATCTCGCATGCAAGGAGGGTCTTCGTGGCACGCGCGTACGTCAAGGTCAACGTGGCAGCAGGCAGGGAACGCGAGGTGAAGGACGCGCTACTGGCGCGCGATGAGGTTCAGTCGGCCGATCTCACGAGCGGCGACCAGGACATCATCGCCCTGGTCGAGGCCAGGAGCTTCGACGAGCTGCTCGATCTGACACTCAATCAGCTCAGGACGATCGACGGCGTCACGGGCACCGTGACGAACCTCGTGATCGACAAGGACGAGGAGCCGCCTCAGATCGGATGAGGCCCGCCGGCGTCGAGGCCGAGGGTGTCGCTCCGGACGCAGGTGTCGTGAAAGGAGAAGGAACTACCATGGCTGTGGCAATGGTCAGTATCGTCCCGGTGGGTACCCCCGACGCCAGTCTGAGCTCCTACGTCGCGCAGTGTGTCGACATCGTTGAGAAGAGCGGTCTCACGTACGAGCTCACACCGATGGCGACCATCATCGAGGGAGACCCACGGCGCATCTTCGACGTGGTTCTCGAGATGCACGAGAGCGTCTTCAGCGACAGGATCGTTCGCGTGCTGACGAAGATCTCACTGGACGACCGAAGGGACAAACAGCTGACGATGAAGGGCAAGCTGGCGTCGGTACGCCGGAAGCGGGGAGAGCGGACGGACTGACGATTCGCTCAGTCGGCAGAGAGGACCGCCACGGGCTCGGCGGTCTCCGCCAGGCGGCGGCGTTCACGACGCTCACCGACGAACACCACGACGGCCGCACCGAGGATGACGGCATCGGCCACGAGCAGGATGAACGGGACCGTCAGGCAGAAGGTCGTCGACAGAAACACCGGCACGGCAATGCCCAGAACCTTCGCAGTCAGACTCACTGGCCTCCTCCTTGCCGATCGCGCTCAGAAGCCCCTACGGATGGGCCGGTACATCATGCTCGAGCTCTCTCACACACTTCATCGTATCACAAACTGAACACGCTGTCAAGAAAATGAGCAATCAAACGGAACGGCCGGACAGCTCGAGCATCGACCGGTACCGAACGCTTCTCGAGGCGGTCAAGACGATCACGTCGACGCTCAACGTCGAGACGATCCTCGAACGCCTGCTGTACCTCACGCACCGCATCCTCGGATTCGAGTACTGTACGATCCTGCTCATAGGGCGTGACGGCGAGACGCTCGATGTCGCTGCGCGGTACGGCTATCCAGACTCGATCGTCCAGAGCGTCGAGCTCAAGGTGGGAAAGGGGCTGACGGGACGCGTGGCACAGACGGGGCAGCCGATCGTCGTGCCGGACGTCTCCGTGGAGGACCGCTACCTCGACGGCCTTCGGGGTGCCCGCTCCGAGCTCGTCGTGCCGATGGTGTTCCGCGGACGCGTGATCGGGGTGGTCGACGTGCAGAGTCCAGAGCTCGACGCCTTCTCACCGGAGTCGAGTGAGTTCCTGTCCGCCCTCGCCGCCGTGGCGAGCGTCGCCATCATCAACGCCAGGAACCACGAGGCGGCCATCGCCAGCCGCGATGAAGCGCTCAAGCGCCGCGAACTCGAACACCAGATCAACCTCGGACGCACGATCCAGGAACGGCTTCTGCCGGAGAGCGACCCCCTGGTCGAGGGATACGAGATCGCGGGCATGAACCTCCCCAGCCAGACGATCAGCGGCGACTACTTCGACTACATCGAACTTCCGAACGGACATCTCGGCATCGCCGTCGCCGATGTGTCAGGAAAGGGCATCCCCGCCGCACTTCTCGCGGCGGCGCTCCAGGGGACCCTGAGATCCCACGTCGAGAACCTCTACTCGATCTCCACGATCATGCAGCGGGCGAACAACGCGCTCGCGAGGAGCACGCCGCCCGACACGTTCGCAACGCTCTTCTACGGGGTTCTCGACCCTTCGGGTGAACTCACCTACGTCAACGCGGGGCACAACCCGCCCATCCTGCTCCGTGACGACGGGACGACTGAGCGGCTGACCACGGGAGGGACCGTGCTCGGCATGTTCGCCGGCGCCGTGTACAAGCACGATCGCGTCAGGTTTCGTCCCGAGGAATATCTGGTCATCTTCACGGACGGTCTGAGCGAGTCTCAGCAGGGCGACGAGCTCTTCGGTGACGGTCGCGTGATCGAAACCGCGCGGCGCGCCCGCGGCGCGCCCGCCCGCGTCATGGCGTCGCTCCTGATCACCGAGGCCGACGCCTTCGCGGGCGCCGGGACGCCGGTCGACGACATGACGGTCGTCGTGGCCCGGCGCCTCGCCGGCTGAGCCACGACGTGGTTCCCCGCCTCGCCGGCTGAGCCACGACGTTGTCCCGCGCCTCGCCGGCTGAGCCACCGGACACGCTGACGTTCCCGTCGACCGCGCCGCCGGGCACGGCCGTTGCTTACTGTTGCGCTCTTCGACGCCCCGCCGCCCCGTTCGGTCCCTTCGAGATGATCGAGCATCGAGGCCGTATGCCGGCCGTACCGGCCGCCCTGGCGCTTGCCGCCGGCACGGCCGCCGCCTCGCACGGCCTGCCCCCGGTGCCAACGGCGTTGACAGCCGGGCTGTGCATCCTTGCGGCTCTCATGTACGTCGTTGCCGGTCGCAGAACAGCCTGGGGGCGCCTCCGGTCGGGACAGCTCCTTCTGGACGCCGCGGCGCTTGTCGCGCTGGCCGGCGCGGGGGCGCTCAACGCGTCGGTCCGACTGGACCGGGTCGCTCCCGACGACGTATCGCTCCATGCGGGCTCGCCAACCCTCGTGGTCTCGGGTCGTGTCGTGGAAGCGCGGTCCAGAGGCGGGGAAGGCTTTCGGACCGTCGTCTCGGTCGACACGCTGGGTCGCGCTCCCTCAACTTCCGCCGTAGGCGGACACGTGTGGGTCACGTCGCTCAGCGGCGCTCCGCCGCCCAGGGGAACGCGAGTCCGGCTCCGCGGCTCGCCGCATCGTCCCAGGGGCAGGACGAACCCCGGGGCGTTCGACTTCGCAGCCTATCTCCGTTCCCGCGGCATCCATCTGACGATGACGGCCAGGTCGGTCGAGCGTCTCGACGAACCCGGAACCGTCGCAGATCGGATCCGCGACCGGCTCGAGCGGGCGCTGGCCCGGCGGTTCGATGAGCGGACATCGGCGGTCCTCCGGGGGCTGATGCTGGGCGCATCGGACCGCATGGCCGAGGAACGCGTCGAGGCCTTTCGTCGTTCGGGAACGGTGCACGTGCTGGCCGTCTCCGGCCTCCACGTCGGCATGATCGCTCTGATGATCCGGACGGTCCTCCGCGCTCTGAGGACGCCGCGCCGGCTCGCCTCGCTGGCGGCCGTGTGCGTTCTCCCGCTTTTCGTGGGCGTTGTCGGCGCGAGGCCGTCGGCCGTCAGGGCGTCGGTCGGGGCGGCCGCGCTCGTCGCGGCCGCGCTCGCACAGCGCAGAAGCAGCGGGGCCAACACGATCGCGCTCGCGGCCCTCGCCATCCTGATCGCACGACCGGGCGACGTCCACGACCTCGGCTTCCGGTTGTCCTTCGGCGCGGCGACGTCGATCATCGTTCTCTTCCGGACTTTCCGCAGACGCGCCCGCACGCTCCTCAGGAACACGGGGATCGCCGCCCGCGTCGCCGACGGGCTGGCGCTGTCGGTCGCCGCGCAGCTCGGCGTGGCCCCGGTGCTGCTGGCGAGTTTCGGCGAGATCTCGGTCGTGTCCCCGATCACGAATCTCCTGGCCGTGCCGCTGGCGGGCGCGTCGCTCGCATGCGGCCTGATGACGGTCGCCGCGGACGTCTTCGTCCCTTGCGCGGCGCACGTCCTCTCGGGTGCGGCGTGGGCGTCGACGGCCGCACTGTCCTGGGTCGCGGAGCGGGCGGCGGCGCTATCGTGGGCGGTCCTGCGTCCCGGCACGAACGCCGCGTTCCCGGCGGCGCTCCTTGCAGTCGCCGCGGCGTTCGGAGCGCGGCGGCGCTTTGCCCGTGCGTCCGCCGCGGCCGCCGTGGCGGTGCTCGTGAGCCTGCTCTGCACTCTCGCGGAACCTGGCAGGACGTCGAGCCGTGTCACGTTCTACGACGTTGGACAGGGGGACGCCGCCCTGCTCGAACTCAGGGGCGGGCTTCGCGTCCTCGTCGATGCGGGTCCCCCTGGACCCGGACGCGGGGCCGGACGGGCCGTCATCGTGCCGCACCTGACCCGACGCGGCGTCTCCAGACTTGACGCCATCGTCGTGACGCATGCACACGCCGACCACTACGGCGGCGCCGGCCACGTCATGCGCTCCGTGGAGGTCGGTCGTCTGATCGTCCCGCCTGGACGCTCCGGGTCGGCGGAGCTCGAGCGGACGCTCACGGTGGCGGGAAGCCTGGGGATCCCGGTTCACGAGATCGCGCGGGGCGAGACGATCGTGGCAGCACCCGGGGGACCGTTCCTGGTCGCGCTCTGGCCCGACACCGCCGCGGCGCGCGGCGCGTCGGAGAACGACGCCTCGGTCGTCGCACTCCTGCGGGACGGTGTGACCGACGTGCTTCTTGCCGGGGATATCGAGCAGACGGCCGAACGGCGCCTGACCGACCGGGGACTGCCGTCGGGCATCGGCGCCCTGAAGGTGGCGCACCACGGCTCATCGTCCTCCTCGCGATCGAGCTTCCTCGCGTGCGTCGGCCCGAGCGTCTCGGTCATATCTGTCGGCCGGGGGAACCGGCACGGCCATCCCGACCCGGGTGTCATCGAGCGCCTGCGACGTGCCGGGTCGGTCGTCCTCCGGACGGACGTCGATGGAGCCGTCCTACTCGACATCGCCAAAGGCGCGATGACGGTCCGCACGGTCGGCAGCGACCTCCGGATAGAGCGGGTCCGTGCGGACTCGAGAGGAACGGCCGGTCAGGGTGTCAGCGGGCGAGGAGTGGCAGGGGCTCATCGAGCGGGCCGACGACGACGACGGAGCATCCGGACGGGTCGAGCAGCCTGTGTGCGGCCTCAAGAACACTGTCTCCCGTGACGTCGTCGAGAAGCCCGGGATATCGTTCGTCGTAGTCGAAGCCGAGACGATAGCGCTCGATGCGGATGAGGGATGCGGCTCTGGCCTCGGTCGTCTCGCGCTCCAGGATCCTCCGCCCCTTGAGAAAGGCCCGCGCCGCGTCGAGCTCCTCATCGGACGGCGGCACGCCGACCGCTCGACGAAGCTCGCCGCCGACGGCCTCGAGAGCGGCTCGGACCCGGTCGGGGGCGGTGGCCGTGTAGACCGAGACGAGCCCCGGGTCGACGCCGGCCGAGCCCACGAGGTCTCCCTCGACCATGTAGGCAAGACCGTCGCCCTCGCGGAGCCGCGCGGCCAGACGGGAGGCGAAGCCGGCGCTGTCACCGAAGATCACATCGAGCACGCACGCGGGAAGATACAGCGGATCGGTCCGCCGTATGCCGCGCGCGCCAACGGCCAGATGCACCTGCTCGCTCTCGCGACGGATCAGCCTGCTCTCGGGCGGCACCGGCGGGGGAGCCGGCACCGGCGGGTCCTCCGAGGGCGCGGTCCGCCGCTCCAGGTCCCCTGCAGCGGCGAACACGGCGTCACGGTCGAACCGGCCCGCGACGGCGAGAAGCGCTCTGTCGAGCCGGTAGCCCCGAGCGTGGAAGCGCCTCACATCTTCGACGGTCGCGCCGCCGACGCCGTCGGCCGTGCCGATGCCCGCGCGGCCGCGGGGATGGTCACCGAACACCAGTCGGAACAGAGCCCGCTGGGCGACGACGTACCTGTCGTCGTCCTCCTCCTCGATCTCCCGCAGGAGCCTGCGCTTCGAACGCTCGACGGCAGCGGGCTCGAGCGTGGGACGAAAGGCCATCTCGGCCACGAGACCGGCGAGTTCGTGAACGGTGTCGCCCAGGCCCGTCGCGACGATCCGACATGCCTCGTAGCCGGTCAGAACGTCGACCGAGCCGCCCAGGGAATCGATGGCCCACGCGAGCTCAGGTCCCGGGCGTTCACGCGTGCCCTCGAGCAGAGCGTCCGCCGCGAGGGTCGCAAGCCCGTCCCGGCCGGCGGGTTCCCGCCTGGTCCCCGCGAGAACGGAGAGGACGACCGAGGCGACCGGCGACTCGGGTATCAGCTCGGTCAGGACAATGAGACCCGAGGGCATGACGTGCCGCTCTACGCTGCGCGGGGGCGGAGCCATACGACGTTCCTCCTGTCGGGCGTCAGATACCGCCCGACGACCCTCACGAGGTCGTCGGGGCCGACCCGCTGTACGGCCCGGTCAAAGGCGATGCCCTTCTCCCATCCGCCGAGGAGCTCCCAGAAGGCGAGGGCCCCGGCCAGCCCCAGCGCCGACTCCCTGTTGAGCGCGAGGTCGGCCGAGATGAGGGTCCTGGCCTTGTCCATCTCACGGTCAGCGGGCGGGTCGGCAACGACGCCCGCCACGCTGTCAAGGAGGTCGCGCTCGAACGTGCGTTCGTCCACGTCCGACAGGACGCTGGCGCTCAACTGAAAGAGACCGGGGTCCGTGTCGAGATGCCGGACGGCCGAGACCTCCGTTGCCATGCCGCCGTCACCGACGAATCTCCGGAAGAGCCTCGAGCTTCGACCTGAGGAGAGGAGCGCCGTCAGAACCTCGAGCGCCGGGCTGTCCTCGTGGGGGGCCTCGGGGCAGTGATACGAGACCATGCACTGCCGCGAGACGCCCGGCAGCTGCACGACCCGGCGCCGGGGGCGCTGCTGCTCGGGTTCACGGAGAACGGGCGGAGGCTCTCCGCCGGACGCGAGGATGCCGCCGAAGAGCTGCTCGACCGACGTTCGGACGGCGTCGTGCTCGATGCCCCCGGCGACGGCGACTATCGCGCGGCCCGGGACGTAGTAGGAGTCGTAGAACCGCCGAACGTCGTCGAGCGACATGCGCTCGAGATCCTCCCGACGCCCCGCCACCGGTCGACCGTAGGGGTGGACCGTATAGGCCAGCGCCGCCGCGCTCTCGTCGAGCACCGCGTCCGGGTCGTCCGAGAGCATCGAGCGCTCCTCGATGGCAACGCGACGCTCTGTCTCGAAAGCGGCAGGCTCGAAGAGACAGCCGCACATCCTGTCGGCCTCGATCTCGAGCGGCACGCGCCAGTGCTCTCTCGGCATGGCGAAGTAGTAGGCTGTGTAGTCGGCCGTCGTCACGGCGTTGTTGACGCCGCCGAGCTTGCCGGTCGTGGCGTCGATCCAGCCCTGCGGACGGTCCTTCGTTCCCCGGAAGAGCATGTGCTCCGTCAGATGCGCGACCCCGCAGAGGTCGGCCGGCTCGTGGAGGAGTCCGGCCCTGTAGAGGACCAGAACGGCCGCCACGTCGGAGTGCTCCTGCCTGGCGGTCAGGATCTCGAGACCGTTCTCGAGCCTCGTGCGCCGCACGTCCTGTCCGGATGGCACCGGTTGCATACCGTCTCCGACACGGGAGGGTCCGAATGCGCCGCGGCCGGCAACCTCTGCTCGACGGCGGGGCCGGACGATCCGCGGCGCTTGACTCAGCGAACGGAGCGACCTTATGCTCGCTCAGACCGGGCGTCAAGCGCCTTCGCCCTCACGACACCGTCCTCGGGAGGTTCCGGATGAAACGACTCCGCACGGGGGTCCTCGCTTCCGGCCGCGGCTCCAATCTCGGCGCGATCCTGGAGCGGTCACGGAACGGGGCGATCGACGTCGACGTCGCGGTCGTCATCTCGGACGTCCAGGACGCGAAGGCCCTCGACCGCGCCCGTGAGGCCGGCGTCCCGGCCTTCCATCTCGAGCCCGGGGGATTCAGAACCAGGCTGACGCCGGACGCCGAGGCGGAGTACATCAGGGTACTCGACGAGCACGAGGTCGACGTCGTGGCGCTCGCCGGGTTCATGCGGATCCTCCACGACACCTTTCTCAGGCACTACGAGGGGAGGATCGTCAACATCCATCCGTCGCTCCTTCCGTCGTTCCCGGGACTCGATGCACAGCGGCAGGCCTTCGATTACGGGGTCAAGTGGTCCGGCTGCACGGTCCACTTCGTTGACGCCGGCGTGGACACCGGACCGATCATCCTCCAGAAGACCGTTCCCGTGCTCGCGGGCGACAGCGCTGAGACACTGGCCGCGAGGATCCTCGAGAAGGAGCACGAGGCCTACCCGGAGGCGCTCCAGCTCATGGCCGAGAAACGCCTGAGCATCGAGGGGAGGCGCGTGATCGTCGCGCCCCCGGAGACAGCGCGGCGGAGCGAGGAGCCATGACCACCGCGGCAAATCGGCTCCCGCCCGCGGACCACCGGGCTGGGGGG
>WJMD01000107.1 GCA_014728125.1 Candidatus Effluviviaceae Genus V sp. | reverse complement strand
CGCCGGCGGCTCGCCGACCGCGCGGCTGCCCTCGAGCTCGTAGTTGTACATGGCCCGAAAGCCGCGCTCCATTTTCTGCTTGAACTCCGTCGCCGGGACGTTCCCACCGTCGGGGGTCATCACGCGCCAATCAGACTCCAGGATCTCCTCGGCCTTCAGGGCCTCGGATTCGTCTCCGGTCGACTCCGCCTCCTCTTCGCCCGGGAGGATGGTCTTGGCGAGCTCGGAGAGGGGATGCCCCTTGCAGACGATGTCGAACCCCTTGTAGAAGCCGAACGGGGCCTCGCGGATCTCAAGCTCCTCCTCGGCCTCCATGAGCTCCCTGATCCTCGTGAGGGCCTTCGTCGCGACGCGCGGCGAGGACAGGTCGCTGGAGAGATGCGCGTACGGGTAGAGCATGACGGTCGGTGCGCCGAGCTCCCGCGCCTGGTCCGTGATCGTCTTCGCCGCCTGCGTTGCCACCGACTCGACGTTCCTCTCGTCGGCCTTCTCCGAGGCGAGGAACGCGACGAGGGCCTCGTCGACCGAGCCCTTCATGGCGCTCTCATCGAGCTCGGCGAGTTTCGAGACGGCCGAGGTCTTCTCGGTCACGTGGTAGCTGAAGCGGTCGGCGTGGATCAGGAGCACGCGCATGGTACGTCCTTCCGTGTTCGGCGTCCGGGCCGGGATGTCGGCCCGAGGGGTGGTCATACGGCTCGCGATTGTATCACGCCCGGCGGGTGCGCTCAATCGCCGCGACGAGGCTCGGGATGAGGATGAGCTGAATGAGCATGCCGATCCACCCGGCGCCGAGCGCGGCCAGCGCGGCCGTGACTCCCCGCGCCTCGATGCCCAGAACCGGCGCGAGCCAGACGACGACCAGCACCCAGACGGCGCGGCCCGTGATCATGGCGCAGAGGAGCGCGAGGACGACCGCCGCGGGCGAACGACGGCCCGGGACGACCTCCTCCGCCGGGTCGCCGAGGAGCCGTTCGAAGCGCGGCCGGAGGAGACCCGCGACCAGTCCGTAGGTCGCGAGCTCGAAGAGCATCGGTAGCATGTAGAAGACGGGCGGCCGGCCGGTGACGAGCATCGAGAGGACCGGCGAGCCCGCGCCTACGACGAGTCCGGAGAACGGGCCGAGCAGAAGCCCCGCGAGGAACGCCGGGAGATGCATGGGCAGCAGGATCCTGCCGCCCAGGGGCACCATGTGGAAGACGATCGGGAGCGCGACCCCCATCGCGAGAAGGAGCGCCGTGCCGGTCAGCGTCGCTGTGGTCATCGGACGGTGTCCGGCCGACCGCCGCTCGTGCGGTTTCGGCACCGGGTCGTGGGTCGCCGGGCCTCTCATCGAACCTCCTCGATCTCGAAGAGCTCGTCGTCGGTCGCCTCCCACAGCCTCATCGCGTAGCGCTCCTGGTTCTCGTCGTTGCAGTCACGCCGGATGGAGTCGAAGACCTCGGAGCGGAGCTTCACCACGACCCGACGACCGTCGCATTCCCCCTCCGCCGACATGTCCCGCCGGTCCGTCACCTGGAGCCCTCCGTTCCCGACCGTACACGGCGTCGAGCACTGGAGGCCGTCGGCCGTGCAGGAATACGGGGGCTTCCTGCCCGTGTGGGCGCGGATGTGTACCGTGAAGGGCTCCCGGCCCAGCGCTCGCGTGATGACGTGTCCCATCCTGAGCCCGACGATCAGGAAGGGACCGAGGTGCGTGTGGAACTCCGCGGCGCGGACGACCTCGTCGGGTACGGGCGCACCGTCGATTTCTCGTGGGACTCCTGTCACGGCTGTCCTCCAGAGATGACAACGGAGGGGACGGTGGCGTCCCCTCCGGGAGTATACAGAAGCTGTTCCTGATGTTCCAGTCGTCTGGCGGGAACCCGAGCCCCGTGCACCGGGGGCGACCCCGTGCCTTGCCATCGACGCTTCCGGAACATAGACTGTGGGGAGGCGCCGCGGGGCCGTTTTGGGGCGCCCGCGCTGTCCGCACGAACGCCGGTGGAAGGAAACGGATGTCCGCTGTTCGCTACACCGTCAGAGGCGTTGTTCAGGGGGTCGGGTTCCGGCCCTTTGTCTATCGTCTGGCCCGGAGGCTGGGGCTTTCAGGTCGCGTCGTCAACAGCGATGAGGGCGTGCTCATCGACGTCGCCGGACCGCAGGAAGCGCTCGAGACCTTCGAACGGTCGCTCCGGGACGAAGCCCCGCCGCTGGCGCGCATCGACGCTGTCGAGCGCGGGCCGTCGTCGTTCGAAGGCGACGACTTCGTCATCGCCGCGAGCGAGCGCACCGGTGAGGCCGTGACCCTCATCTGTCCGGATGTCGCGGTCTGCGACGAGTGCGCGGCTGAGTTCGAGGACCCGGACGACCGGCGCTTCCATTACCCGTTCATCAACTGCACGAACTGCGGTCCGCGGTACTCTATCATCCAGGGGACGCCGTACGACCGGCCGGCGACCTCGATGGCCGTCTTCGAGATGTGTCCCGACTGCCGCGCTGAATACGAGGACCCGATGGACCGGCGGTTCCACGCGCAGCCGAACGCCTGCCCGGTGTGCGGCCCGGGGCTCACGCTCGTGGTCCCGTGGCCCGCCGGCGGTCCGGCGGAGCTTCTGACGGGACGACGGTACGTGCGGCTTCCGGAGAGGTTCGACGCGCTCGGTCCCGCCGACGCCGCCCGCCGGCTCCTGAGGCTCGGGGCGATCGTCGGTGTGAAGGGCCTGGGCGGGTTCCATCTGGCCGCCAACGCGCTCGACGCGGAGACCGTCCGCGCGCTCCGGGAGAAGAAGGACCGTCCGGCGAAGCCGTTCGCGCTGATGTGCCGCTCGCTCGAAGCGGCTCGAGCCGTCGCCGAGGCGACGCCCGAAGAGGAGGCGCTCCTCGCGAGCCCGTGGGCCCCTATCGTCCTCCTGAGAAAGCGGTCGGAGCCGGAGGTCCGCCTCCCCGAGAGCATCGCTCCGCGGAACGCGTACGTCGGCGTGATGCTCCCCTACACACCGGTGCACCGGCTGCTCTTCGAGGACGGTCTCGAGCATCTCATCATGACCAGCGCGAACCCGCCCGGCGAGCCGATCGTCGCCGACCTGGACGAGGCGCGGGAGCGGCTTCCGGGTGTGACACGGACGTTCCTCGACCACGACCGCGGCGTCGTCAACCGCAACGACGACTCGGTCACGTTCATCGAGGCCGGGCGCGTTATGCTGGGACGGCGCTCACGCGGCTACGCCCCGTATCCGATCGACGTGCCGTGGCCGACCGCCGATGTGTTCGCCGCGGGCACGGAGCTCAAGGCGACCTTCACCTTCCTGACCAGCGGGCGCGCGTACGTGAGCCCGCATCTCGGGGACCTCGACAACCGCGCGACGCTCGACCTGTACGAGGAGACCGTGACGCGCTTCCGTCGCTGGTTCCGCGTCGAGCCCGACGTCATCGCGCACGACCTGCATCCGGACTACCTCGCCACCCGTTTCGCCGAGGAGCTGTCGGATCGGGAGGGGCTGCCGCTCACGGGCGTCCAGCACCACCACGCGCACACGGCGGCGGTCATGGCGGAGAACGGCTTCGAGGGGCGCGTGCTCGGGCTCGCTCTCGACGGGACAGGCTACGGTACCGACGGCACCATCTGGGGGTGCGAGTTCCTCGACTGCGGGCTTGCGGCGTTCGACCGGGCGGGGCACCTTGGAACCGTGCAACTGCCCGGGGGCGACACGGCCATCCGTCATCCGTACCGCGTGGCGCTCGCGCACCTTCACGCAGCCGGCGTCGAGGACCTGGGCGCGGTGGCGACGGAGCTCTTCCCGATGGTGCCTGAGAACGAGCGCGACCTCGTGGTGCAGCAGACCGAGAAGAGCGTCGGCGCAGTGCGCACGTCGAGCGCAGGGCGGCTCTTCGACGCCGTCAGCGCCATCGCCGGGGTCTGTCACGAGATCAGCTACGAGGCGCAGGCGGCCATCGAGTTCGAGTCCCTCGTCGGCGAGCGCGCCGGGAGGACCTATCCGATCGAGTTCACGGAGGACGGCGTGCTCGTCGTGGATCCCGGCCCGATCGTCCGGGGCGCGCTCGAGGACCGCCGCGCGGGCGTCGAGCCGAGTACGATCGCCGCGGTCTTCCACGCGACCGTCGTCCGGTTCTGCGCCGAGGCTGCGGAGCGACTCGCTGCGGCGCGGGACCTCGACAGCGTCGCGCTGTCGGGCGGCGTCTTTCAGAACCGCTTCCTGCTCCGCGAGCTCATCGCGGCGCTCGAGGAGCGCGGACTCACGCCGCTCGTCCACAGAGACGTGCCGACCAACGACGGCGGCGTCTCGCTCGGGCAGGCCGTCGTGGCGTCCGACCGGGCGCGCGCCGGGCGTCTCCAGAGGGGGTAGGAGAAGAGAATGTGTCTTGCCGTTCCAGGACTTGTCCGTGAGGTCGACGGGACGCGGGCGAAGGTGGACTTCGGGGGCATCACCCGCGAGGTCGAGCTGAGCCTCCTTCCCGACACGGCCGTCGACGACTACGTGCTGGTGCATGCGGGCTACGCCATCGAGAAGGTCGACCGCGAGTCCGCGCTCGAGACGATGCGGCTCTTCCGGGAGATGGCCGAGGCGGCCGACAGAGGGCGGTCGGAACCTGACGGGACCGACGTATGAAGGAGCTGCTCGACTTCGAGGCGTTCCGTGAGGGGCCCGAGGCCGAGGGCCTCGTCCGGCGCGTTCGCGAGCTCGTCGATGGGCCGACCGCGCTCATGGAGGTCTGCGGCACGCACACGGTCGCCATCGGCCGTGCCGGGATCCGTTCGCTCGTCCCGGAGGAGCTCAGGCTCCTCTCCGGACCTGGCTGCCCCGTCTGCGTGACGCCCCTGGGCGAGATCGACCAGACCATCGAGGCCGCGCGGCGACCCGACGTGACGGTCGCGACCTTCGGAGACATGATGCGGGTCCCCGGCTCGGAGTCGTCGCTCGAACGCGAACGGGCCGCGGGCGCCGACGTTCGCGTCGTGACCAGCGCCCTCGACGCCGTGAAGCTGGCGTCCGAGGAGCCGTCGCGCGAGATCGTCTTCATCGGCGTCGGGTTCGAGACGACGTCGCCGACCGTGGCGGCGGCGCTCCTCGAGGCCGAGCGGCGCGACGTTCCGAACGTCTCCGTCTTTCCCTTCTTCAAGCTGGTCCCGCCGGCGCTCGAGTTCCTGGTCGGTGTTCCCGACCGCGCGCTCGACGGCTTCCTCTGTCCCGGGCACGTGAGCTCCATCATCGGCTCGAACGCATACGAGCCGGTCGCCCGCGAGGCGGGCATCCCGTGTGTGGTGACCGGGTTCGAGCCGCTCGACATCCTCGCGGGCATCGTCATGCTCCTCGAGCAGGTCCGCGACGTCCGGTCCGGCGGCGCCGCCCGCGTCGAGACGCAGTACAGTCGCGCAGTCCGTCCCGAGGGGAACCCGACCGCGCGGTCGCTGCTCGACGAGACGTTCGACACGGCGGACGCGGAGTGGCGCGGCATCGGGGCGATCCCCGCAAGCGGCTACGTTCTCAGCCAGGACCTGATGCACCGCGACGCCGCCGCGAAGCTCGGCATCGAACGGCCCGAGCCGGCCGAACCCGAGGGCTGCATCTGCGGGGCGATCATGCTCGGTCGCAAGCTGCCGGGCGACTGCCCGCTCTTCGGGACCGACTGTACGCCGAGAGACCCGGTGGGGCCGTGCATGGTAAGCTCGGAGGGGTCGTGCGCCGCGCACTTCCGCTACGAGCATCGGAGGAGCACGTGAAGTCGAACGACACGATCACGCTGGCTCACGGGAGCGGCGGCCGCCTGATGCACGAGCTGGTCGAGGGGCTCATCGCGAGGGTCCTCTCGAATCCGGTGCTCGACGAGCTCGACGACGCGGCCGACGTCTCCGGACTGGTCGAGCCGGGACGCCTGGCCGTGACGACCGACTCGTTCGTCGTCCAGCCGCTGTTCTTCCCCGGAGGAGACATCGGCACCCTCGCGGTCGCCGGGACGGTCAACGACCTGGCGGTGAAGGGCGCGCGACCGGTCGCCCTGACGCTGGGCCTGATCGTCGAGGAGGGGCTCGCCGTCTCCGACCTCGAGCGCGCACTGCGCTCGGTCGCGGAGACGGCGAAGACGGCCGGCGTCGTCGTGACCGCCGGCGACACGAAGGTCGTCGAACGCGGTTGTCTCGGCGGGCTCGTCCTCAACACGGCCGGGCTCGGGTTCATTCCCGAGGGCGTCGAACTCGGCGCCGCCCGCGTCCGTGACGGCGACGCGGTCGTCATCAGCGGCACGGTCGGCGATCACGAGACCGCCATCCTCGTGGCGCGTGAGGGGTTCGAGATCGACGAGACCATCGAGAGCGACTGCGCTCCGCTCCACGAGATCGCGGCGACCATTCTCACGGCCGCGCCCGGGGCACGCGCGATGAGAGACCCGACGCGCGGGGGCCTGGCGACCACGCTGAACGAACTCTCCGCCCGTTCCGGCGTCGGCATCGAGATCGAAGAGGCCGCGGTCCCGGTGCGGAGGGAGGTCCGTTCGGTGACCGATATCCTCGGGTTCGACCCGCTCTTCATGGCGAACGAGGGGAAGGTCGTCGCCGTCGTGCCGGCCGACGAGGCCGAGCGCGTGGTCGAGGCGCTCCGGACGCACGACCTCGGTCGAGACGCGGCCGTCATCGGACGCGCGGGCGGTCCGCCAGGCGTCACGCTCAGAACGCGCGTCGGCGGAGCGAGACCGCTTCTCATGCTGGAGGGCGTCCAGCTTCCGAGGATCTGCTGAGGAGCGACGAGGTTCCGATGCACGGCGGGAGAGGAGCCGAATGCACGAGCTGTCCATCTGTCAGAGCATGCTGGAGATCGTCGACAGGACGATGGCGGAGCATCCGGGCGCGAAGCTCCTTCGCATCTTCCTCGACGTGGGGAAGGGCTCGACGATCGAGCCGGTCCTTCTGAGCGAGGCGTTCGACGTCATCACGACGGACGGGCCGTACGAGGAGACGAAGCTCGTCGTGAACGAGATCCCGTTGGCCGGGCGCTGCAGGTCGTGCGGCAGCACGTTCGAGTATCAGGAGGTGGCGCTCGGTTGTCCGAAGTGCGAGTCGGTCGACATAGAGATCACGTCCGGACTTGAGCTCGCCATCCGCGAGCTCGAGATCGACGAGAACGGTGCCGGGGACCCCCCCGGAGGCGATGCTGAGTAGGAGGTCGGGCTCGCGGAGCCCGTCCGTGGTTCACCTGTCACACAGTGAGGAAGAACATGGCAAAGGTCGATGTCGGAAAGAAGATCCTGAGCGAGAACGACCGCGTCGCGGCGAAGAACAGAGAGACGTTCGACGACGCCGGCGTACTGGTGCTCAACTTCATCAGCTCCCCGGGTTCGGGGAAGACGACCCTTCTCGAGACAACGCTCGACCGGCTCCCTCAGGACCTGCGGGTACTCGTCATCGAGGGCGACGTCAGCACGACCCGCGACCTCGATCGCGTCAAGGCGCACGGCGCGACCGGCGTCCAGATCAACACCGGCGGCGGATGCCATCTGAGCGCGAAGATGGTGGCCGAGGTGTTGCCGGAGCTCGACGTCGAGCACGCCGACATCATCTTCATCGAGAACGTCGGGAACCTCATCTGTCCGTCGACGTACGATCTCGGCGAGGACGGCAAGGTCGTCCTGCTCGCCACGACCGAGGGCGACGACAAGCCGATGAAGTACCCGACGATCTTCTACGAGTCCCGCCTGGCCATTCTCAACAAGATCGATCTGCTGCCGTACCTCGACTACGATGTCGAAAAGGTGCAGCGGGAGGTCGAGGTTCTGAACGCCGACTGCGAGCTCCTTCAGGTGTCGGCGCGTTCGGGCGAGGGCATCGACGACTGGATCTCGTGGATCACAACACGTCTCGAGGAGAAGCGCAGTTAGATGCTGGAGAATCCCTCCATCGCCATCGTAGCCGGCGCCGCTCTGGCGACGCTGTTCGTCGCGTTCGTGCCTCCGGTGCGCCGCTGGCTCGTCTCCATGCGGACAGCCGTGTGGCTGCTCGTGGCGGTCGCCGTCCTTTCGATGGCGGGCGTCCTCATCGGACAGAACTTCCCCGAGGCGGCCTACGTTGAGCGGTACGGGCACGTCGTGGGGCTTGTTGTCGTCAGGCTTGGACTCCACCGGGTCTTCTCGACGTGGTACTTCGCCGCGACGCTCGCACTCCTGACGTTCTCTCTTGTCTCCTGCGCGCTGGCGCGAATCGCCCGCGCCCGGCGGTCCGTCTCGGCGAGCTCGCTCGGCTCGTTCCTTACGCATCTCGGAATCGGCGTTGTGCTCGTCGGCGGTCTCGTGACATCCGTGTGGGGCTTCCGGTACTCCGGCGAGCGGTTTCTTGCGCCGGGCGACGTCATGGAGGTCCCCGAGGGCGGTTTCTCGATCCGGGTCGAGGAGGCCCGGACGGAGTTCACCGGCGAGGGGGCGCTCTCCGAGTACGTGTCGGTCGTCACGGTCATTGAGAACGGCGAGGAGCTCCGCACCGAGCGCATCGAGGTCAACCACCCGGTCATGCATCGCGGCATCGGCATCTACCAGCACGAGATGCTGCCGGCGCCCGACTCGTTCAGCACGGCGCTCGTCCGTGCCGTTTTCGAGGACGACGCGGGAGACACGTGGCACGAGGAGTTCCTGATCGCGCCGAACGTCACGGTGCAGGTGCCGGGGACCGACCTGACCCTGAAAGCGTTGGAATTCATCGGTCATTTCACATACGATATCAACACTCGAACCGCCGCTCCGGCTTCGCCGTTCCACCGGAACCCGGCGGTTCGCGTGCAGGTGGCGGGGGCTGGCCATCCTGTGACCGAGCGGTGGCTCTTCCTCGGCGACCGCGGCCACGGTGACGGGGGGCTGCCGGTCCACCTGTACCTGCTCGACTACCGGCCCGATTTCAGTTCGGGGCTGACTCGCTTCCAGGTGTCCCATCAGCCGGGCACGCCGGTCATGTACGGCGGGTTCGCCGCGATTTCCCTCGGTATCGTGCTGCTCTTCTGGTTCCGGCGGCCGCCGGCCGGGCGGAGCGGGCGCGAGACGGGAGGTGAGACCCCGTGACGCAGAGTATTGATATGCTCCTCTTCTGGGGCGCGTTCTGGTGCTATCTCGCTGGGACGGTGACGGCGTCGATCTACATCGGCACGAGGAGCGGGGCCGTGCGTCGGCTCACCTTCGTTCTGACGATCGCCGGACTGGCTCTCAACACGGCGGCGCTCGTCGCACGGGGTGTCCAGGCGGGACACCCGCCGATCGCCAACCTGTTCGAGTACCTCTCGCTTCTGGCGTGGGCCTCGGCGCTCGGACTCCTGCTGGTCTGGCGGAGGAAGGGGCTCGAGCTCCTGACGATACTGGCAGCGCCGCTGGCGTTCGGGCTCATCGTCATCGCCTCGCTCTTCCCGACCCGGATCGACCAGCAGCTCATTCCGGCGCTCCAGAGCCACTGGCTCTGGATCCACGTGTCGCTGGCGGTGCTCGGCGAGGCGGCGTTCGCGGTCGCCTTCGTCGCATCGGTGCTCCATCTCATCCGCGGCGACGACGGGTCGAGCCGGCTTCCGAGCGCCGATGCGCTCGACCGGGTAACGTATCGCGCCATCGGCATAGGTTTCCCGCTCTTCACGATCGGCGCGCTCTTCGCGGGCGCGGTCTGGGCGCAGCGCGCGTGGGGCAGCCCGTGGTCGTGGGATCCGAAGGAGACGAGCTCGCTCATCGTGTGGCTCATCTACGCGATCTACCTCCACGTCAGGCTCGTACGCGGCTGGCGGGGCACGGTACCGGCGATCATCTCGATCGTAGGGTTCGCGATGACGATCTTCACGATCTTCGGAAGTATGATCTTCGGCGGGCTGCACTCGTACGGGTAGCGGCGGCGTCCAGGGCACGCGGCGTCGGGGCACCGGCCCGGCCGAGGCGCGCGGACGGAGGCGGCTGTGAGACGAGAGACGGAGCGCCGACTGACAGCATGGGTGCCCGCGGCGGCGTACGTCCTGCTGATCTTCGGGGTCTCGTCGATCCCGCAGCTGCGGCCGGTGCTCGGCCGGTTCAGGTTGAGCGACAAGGTATCGCACCTGGCCGAGTACTCAGGGCTCGGGGCGCTCGTGCTCTGGGCGTTCATGAAGACGCTGCCCGAGCGCAGGCGCCGGTGGGCGATCGCGTACACCGTCGCGCTCGGAGCAACCGTCGGGATTCTCGACGAGCTCTACCAGACCACCGTCCCCGGCAGGCTCTTCGAGGGACTCGACTGGGTGGCCGACGTCGTTGGGACGCTCCTCGGCGCGATCGTGGCCGCCGTCGTCTACAGGAGCATGAGAGCGAGACGGGAGCGAACATGACGGGGTGACGGCCGTGTCGGGCACCGGGGCGGCGGCCGTCCTTCTTGAGACACGGGATGGAACCAGGGATGAAGTACAAGGCGCCGAGAGGCACACAGGACATCCTGCCCGACGAGAGCTGGAAGTGGGGCCTGGTCGAGCGGGTCTTCCGCGAGACGGCCGAGCGCTACGGGTACCGCGAGATCCGCACGCCCGTCTTCGAGGAGACCGAGCTCTTCACACGCGGCATCGGCGACTCGACCGACATCGTCCGCAAGGAGATGTACACGTTCGAGGACCGGAAGGGGAGAAGCCTGACCCTCAGGCCGGAGGGAACCGCCGGTGTCGTCCGCTCGTTCATCGAACACTCGATGGGGCGAAGCGCGCGCGTCACGAAGCTCTATTACCTCTGTCCGATGTTCCGCTACGAGCGGCCGCAGGCCGGCCGTTACCGTCAGTTCTGGCAGTGGGGGCTCGAGGCGATCGGTTCGGAGAGTCCGGGCGTGGACGCCGAGATCATAGGGTTCTCGGTCCGCATCTTCGAGAGCCTCGGTCTCCGCGGCGTCGCCGCGCGCGTGAACAGCGCCGGGTGTCCGTCGTGCACCCCGGCCTACAACGAGCTCCTCCGGACGGAGCTCGGGGGCAGACTGGACGCGTTCTGCGATGACTGCCGCGAGCGGTACGAGCGCAACCCCCGGCGGATGTTCGACTGCAAGAACGAGACGTGCCTCGAGATCCTCTCGGACGCACCGTCGATCCTCGACGCGCTCTGCGACGAGTGCGCGGCTCACTTCAAGACCGTGCAGGACCTGCTGGGCCGGTCCGGCGTGACCTTCGAGGTCGACGCCTCGCTCGCCCGCGGGCTCGACTACTACACGCGGACGGTCTTCGAGGTGCACCACGATGCCCTCGGTGCTCAGAGCGCGCTCTGCGGCGGCGGGCGCTACGACGGGCTCGTCGAGGAACTCGGAGGCAAGCCGACCCCGGCGTGCGGCGTCTCGGCCGGCGTCGAGCGCGTCATCTCGGCGCTCCAGAGCGAGGGGGCGTTCGAGGGCGGGGAGCCCCGGCCCGACGTCTACATCATCGCCGTGGGCGACGACGCGGAGCATCGGGCGGCCGAGCTTGCGGCCGAGCTGCGTGGGGCCATGAGCGTCGAGCGCGACTACCAGTCGCGAAGCCTCAAGGCGCAGATGAAGGAGGCGGGGAAGCTCGGAGCGGCGCGCGTCGTGATCCTCGCCGAGGACGAGATGGAGCGCGGCGAGGCACAGGTCAAGGACATGGAGTCCGGCGAGCAGGAGAGCGTGCCGCTCGAGTCGCTCGCCGATCACATCAAGGCAGGTGGGGGAACGACGTGACGAGCGCACTGGAACCGATGGGCG
>WJMD01000106.1 GCA_014728125.1 Candidatus Effluviviaceae Genus V sp. | reverse complement strand
CGAGAGCCCGAGCCCGGTTCCCTTGCCCGGCCCCTTCGTGCTGAAGAACGGCTCGAAGATCTGGTCGATCACGTTCTCCGGAATGCCGCATCCGCTGTCCTCGACCGTGATCCGGATGAAGCGCCCGGGTCTGGCGTCGTGCAGCGTGCGCGTCGTCTCCTGGTCGAGGTCCACGACGTCCGTCAGGACGGTCAGCCGGCCGCCGTCTGGCATGGCGTCGCGGGCGTTGACGGCCAGGTTCAGAACGACCTGCTCGATCTGGCCGGCGTCCGCGCTGGCGCACAGCGAGCCGTCCGCAAGGTCGGTGACCAGCTCGATGTCTTCGCCGATGAGCCTGCGGATCATCGCTTCCATGTCGAGCACCAGCTGGTTCACGTCGTGCGTCTTCTTTTCCAGCGGCTGGCGACGACTGAACGCGAGAAGCTGTCTGGTCAGCGCCGAGGCCTGGTCGGCGGCCTTGCGGATGTTCGTGAGATCGTCCGACACACCCCTGCCGAGATCGGTCCTGCTCAGGAGCAGGTCCGTGTAGCCCGTGATCGCCGTCAGGAGGTTGTTGAAGTCGTGCGCGACTCCCCCGGCGAGCCGTCCGACCGCCTCGATCTTCTGCGCCTGAAGCAGCTGGTCCTGGGTCTCTTTGAGTTCGTCGAGGCTCTCGGCGAGCTCCTGCATCAAAGTGCCCTTGCGCCATGCGGCGGCCAGCTGGTTCGCAAAGGCCGTCACGGCCGGGATGTCGCGTTCCCCGAGTTCCTCCGACTGAACGGCGAGGATGGCGAACACGTGCTCGTCCGCCAGGAGCGGCGCGAAGATGCACCTCGCGGACGACGAAGCGATGTCGCTCGCCTCCGCACCGAGCGCGGACCGCATGTCGTCGACGAAGACGGCCTCCCGTTTGAGGATAGCCTGTCTGAGCGCCGGCGAACTCCCGAGGTCGATGCGCGGATGGCCGGGTTCGTTAGACGGCTCCGCGGGGCTTCGGGACGATCCGTTCTCGGCGTCCTCGTGCCGGTCGGCATTCTCACCTGGCGCAAGACCGTCGGCGTACCGTGCTTCGACGCTCCGGTCTTCGCTGTCTACCATGAAGAGCGCGCTCTCGATGCCGACGTCCTTGAGTTCGCAGGAGACGGCGGCGAAGATGCTGTCGGGTGTGAGCGTCCGCTCCATGTTGAGCGCAGCCCGGTTGAGCGTAGCGAGCAGTTTCTCGGCGCGCCGCCGGTCGGTGATGTCACGGACGACCGTGAGCACCGCGTTCTCGCCGCTGGGAACGAGGCGGCACTCGAAGGCGTGGACCTCGCCGTCGGGGTAAGGGATGGCGAGCTCGTACTCGATGACCTCCATGCTCCCGCGATCGAGCGTGGTCCGGACCGCCTTCATGACCTTGGTGCTGAAGTCGGCCGGGAAGACCTCGGAGATGCTCTTTCCGAGGAACGACTCCGGGGGGAAGGCCAGCGCCGAGTCCCTGGGCGACTCGCAGCTCAGGAAGACACCGTCGCCGTCGAGCTGGAACATGATGTCGGGGACGGCCTGCAGAATGGCCCGGTTCCGCGCCTCGCTCTCGCGAAGCTCCTCCTCTGCGCGCTTCCGCTCGATGGCGAAGCCGATCTGTCCCGAGATGAACTCGAGCATGTCCTGATCGCTCTCGTCGAGGGCATTGGCGTCCTCGTAGTCCTGGACCACGAGCGCGCCGATGACCTCGCCGTGCACGCGGAGCGGCACGCCGAGCCAGACGAGTGAGGGCGTTCCAACGATGTCGACAATGCCCTGCTCAACCCACCGATCAAGACCCTCGCGGTTCATGAGGAGCGAGGTGTCGTTCCGGAGAACGTACCCGGTCAGTGTCTTCCCGGCCGGGAACGAGTCGAAGTCGTCCTGGTCCTTCTCGTCGACGAAGTACGGCAGCGAGATCGTGTCGTTGTCGCCGTCGTAGAGCGCGATGAAGAAGTTCTCGGTCTTGATGACCGAGCCGAGCTCGTTCTGGATCCTGGCAAAGAGCTGGCGCGTCGTCTCGCACTCGTGGATGGCTGTGCCGATACGGTAGACGAGCCGTCGGATGGCCTCGTCGCGGGCACGTGCCGTGATGTCGATGCCGGAGCTCAGTGTACCGGTTGTTCGGCCGGAGGCATCGCGAAGCGCGGTGTTGTGCCACTCGATAAGCCGTTCATCGCCGGAGGAGGTTACCACCGTGCTCTGACCGTACTCGAGCCCCTGGGTCTGGCCCGCAAGAAGGCTCGTGAGCCTTTGCCGTACGCGGTCAGCGACACGCGGGGGCACGAAGCTGTCGACCCACTTGCGACCGAGGATCTCATCCTCCCGGTACCCGAGGATCTCGCAGCCCTTGCTGTTGATCATCGAGACCCTGCCATCGCAGTCGAGCGCGAGGAACAGAACGCCCGCGAGGTCGAGGTAGCGCTTCGCCTCGTCGCGCTCCCGCTGGAGCGCCTCTTCACTGAGCTTGCGGTCGGTGGCGTCGATGCCGATGCCGAAGAAGAACTCGAGCGAGCCGTCGGGCGTCATGATGGGCCGGCCCCGCCACTCGACGGTCAGGCGTTTCCCGCACTTCGCAATGATGGTGCTCATGCTGGACACGGCCTCGCCGGCCTCGAGGGACTCGTTGAACGTTCTCGTGATGGTCTCGTGCTCTTCCGGCGGGACGATACTCGACAGGTAGTCGGCGCCGATGAGCTCGTCGCGTTCGTAGTCGAGCGCGTCGAGCAGAGCATCGTTCAGAAGCAGAATGCGGCCTTTTTCGTCGAGGGCGACGAAGTAGGCCGGTGAGTCCTGAACAAGTGACCTGTTGAGACGCTGCTGTCTGGCCAGCCGCTCCTCGGCCGGAAGGCGTGAGGCCCTGCGGCGTGCGGCGTCCAGGTCCTTCGAGAGCCCCTCAAGTCCCAGGGGAAGCTCGGGCTCGAGGCCGCGGTCGCGATCGGTCACTGACACCTCCGTCGGGAGTATCGTCCGGTGTCTCGCCGGGCGCGTGTGCCTCCCGAGCGTGCATTGGGCGCGCCCGGCCGGTACGTGCCGGGGCGCGCGGCGCGCGGATTCTGTCTGTTCAGCATGCATGGTCCGTGCCTGAAACGGCTCTGTGCCCGGGAGTTGCGGCGGTTCTGAGAGGATGAGTGGAAGTCACTTCTCCGGGCCGCGCGGGCGGCGGGGAATGTCCCTGCGGAACGGGTATCTTGGTGCTTTGCCCCGACCCGAGCTTTGTGGTAAAGTTGCCGCCGTGTCGGACCAGCCGACCAGGGAGTTGGCTTCCACGCGGGGCTCTCGAGCCCCGCTCAACGACGATGTGCCTGGCGCGGAGGTGCTATTGTGCGGGTCAAGACGGAGATGAAGGGTGAGATCGCGGTCGTCCATGCGAACGGGAAGCTGATGGGCGGTTCCGAGAGCGACGCTCTCAGGGACGAGGTCAAGAAGCTCCTCGAGGACGGCGTGCGGAAGTTCGTCATCAACCTGAAGGGCGTTCCGTGGATCAACTCGACCGGGCTCGGCGCCTTGATGTCGGTCTACACGAGCGTGCAGCGCGAGGACGGCGAGCTGAAGCTCTGCCACGTCTCGGACCGGATCCAGAGCCTGTTCATGATCACGAAGCTGCTGACGATCTTCGACACGCATCACTCGCAGGATGAGGCCGTGGCCGCCTTCCAGTAGGGAGGTGCCCGCAACCGATGCCAGACGCTTCGAGCGGCACAGAGAGGCTCGAGTTCCCGAGCCGCTGCGACGTGCTGGAGCAGGTCGACGAGGCGACGCTCCTTCACGCGACCGAGGCCGGGTTCGACGAGCAGTCCGCCATGGAGATCGCCATTGCGGCCATCGAGGCCGCGACGAACGCGATCGTCCACGGCAACGATCGACGTGAGGATGTCAGGTTCTCCGTCGAGTACGCCTGGCGGCCCGGCGAGATCTCGATCGTCGTCCACGACGCAGGCGAGGGGTTCGACCTCGCGTGCGTCGCCGATCCGACGGATCCTGAGCACTGTATGGAGACGTCGGGACGCGGCATCTATATCATGCGGGAGGTCATGGACACCGTCGAGTTCGATATGTCGCCCGAGGCGGGGACGACCGTGACGATGAAGCGGTCGGTCTGAACCTGCAGGACACAGAGAAGAACCAGACGCCCCGGTCTGAGGCCGGGGCGTTCCTCATGGACGTGAAGAAAGGGGGCCTCGGTCGAGGCCCCCTCTTTCGTTGCGCGGCCGTTGCGTCCCGGTGCTATCCCGTGACGCGCTTGTAGCGGTCGATGGCACCCGACCGAATGCACGTGGTGCAGACATAGATCTTCTTCGGTGTGCCGTCGATCACGACCTTGACCCGCTGGAGATTGGGAAGCCACCTGCGCTTCGTGGTGTTGTGCGAGTGGCTGACGTTGTGTCCCACCCGGGGCCTCTTGCCGCAGATCTCGCATCGCTTCGACATGGTATCCTCCGTGATTCAAGCACGAATCTT
>WJMD01000105.1 GCA_014728125.1 Candidatus Effluviviaceae Genus V sp. | reverse complement strand
GTCGTCCTCGAGGATCTGCTCGACCTCCTTGATGTCCGAGCGGTCCTTCGTTCTCTTGTCCCACGGCATCGTCGTCAGCCACTCGATATAGGTCCGGACGACCGTGGCCTCGGGCGACATCGGGGACATCTTCTTCAGGCGGTCGAGCTCCTTGAGCGCCTTCTTCTCGGCCTCCTCGCTCATGCTGGCCTCTTCGACGGCCTTCACGAGCTCGGCGACCTCGGGCGCCCCCTCGCCCTCCTGTCCCAGTTCCTCCTGGATGGCCTTCATCTGCTGATGAAGGTAAAACTCCTTCTGGCTCTTCTGCAGCTGCTCCCGTACCTGGTTCTCGATCTTCCTCTCGAGTCGCAGGATCTCGAGCTCGCCGGAGAGGGCGCGCGCGAGGATGCGCAAACGCTCCGTGACATCGACGGCCTCGAGGACCTTCTGCTTGTCCTCGATCTTGCCGGCCAGATGCGTCGCGACGGTGTCGGCGAAGCGCGACACGTCCTCCATGCTCATCACGGAGATGAGCACCTCCTGCGGGATCTTCCGCGAGAGGTTGACGTACTCCTCGAACTGGCTTCCGACGCTGCGCATGAGCGCCTCGGTCTCGACCGTGCGCTCGGCCGCTTCGTCCTGAAGCTCTATCCTGGCGGCGAGGTAATCGTCCTGTGACATGAACCGCCGGACGGACGCCCTCGAGAGGCCCTCGACGAGGACCTTCATTGTGCCGTCGGGAAGTCTCAGGAGCTGAAGCACGCGGACCACGGTCCCCTCTCGGTAGAGGTCGTCCGGCGTCGGCTCCTGCGTCTCGACATCGCGCTGCGTCACGACGAACATGATCTTGTCCGTGTGCATGACCTCCTCAAGCGCCTTCACAGACTTCGGGCGCCCGACGAGAAGCGGGACGATCATGCGTGGGAAGAGCACGAGATCGCGAAGCGGCACGATCGGCAGCTTGTCGCTGAACTCGATTATCTCGTCGTCGTGCTCGATGCGAAGCATTGAGTCTCCTGTCTGTCGTACGCTGTGTGAGGCCTCCGCACCTCAGCAGGCCCCGGTGTCAGACCGGTGACCAACATAGTCGTGCCCGTCGGACGCGCAACCCCTGCCCCGTGGGTGTTTCGGGCTACTTCGGGGTCGGAATCTCCTGCCGCCCGGTGATCACCTGATCGATGACCCCGTACTCCTTCGCCTCCTCTGCGGACATGAAGAAGTTCCGGTCCGAGTCCTTCCGGATCTGATCGGTCGACTGCCCGGTGTGACGCGCGAGGATCTCGATGAGCCGCTCGCGCATGTGCACGATCTCCTTGGCATAGATCTCGATGTCGCTCGCCTGGCCTTCGCTGCCCCCGGCCGGCTGGTGGATCATGACGCGCGCGTGCGGCAGGGCCGAACGCTTGCCGGCACTCCCCGCCGCAAGAAGCACGGCGCCCATGCTGGCCGCCTGACCCATGCAGATCGTGTGGACGTCGGGACGGATGTACTGGATCGTGTCGTAGATCGCGAGTCCCGAGGCGACGTAGCCGCCGGGGCTGTTGATGTAGATGTAGATGTCGCGCTTCGAATCCTGGGCCTCGAGGAACAGGAGCTGGGCGATCACGATGTTCGCCACGCGGTCGTCGATCGGCATCCCGATGAACACGATGTTGTCGCGCAGCAGCCGCGAGAAGATGTCGTAGGAGCGCTCACCGTAGCGCGTCTGCTCGATCACGAACGGGGTCAGTCCCATGCGTCCTACTCCTCCTTCTTCTCATCGGAGAGGTTGACTTCCTCGGACTTGATGGTCGACACGTCGGCCAGATGCCCGTGCACCTTCGTGAGCCAGATGTCGTCCTGGATCTGGGACAGCATGTCGGTTCCCTCGAGGCTCTTCATCGTCTCGTCGAAGTCGAGTCCGCGCGCCTCGGCCGAGGTGCGAACGCGCTCCTCGACGTCGGCACGGCTGACATCGATGTCCTGCTGCTCCGCGATGGCGCCTAGCACGAGCCCCGCCCTGATCTGCTTCTCCACGACCGGTCGGTAGACCTCGATGAACTCCTTCTCGTCGATGCCCTGCCCCTCAGGGCGCCCCTCGTTCGCGCGATTGTACATCTCACCGAGCCGCTGCTGGACGAGGCACTCCGGGAGCTCGAACGGGTTCTTCTCAACGATGGCCTCGACGATCTCCTGCTCCACCTTCCGGCGCGCGGCCATCCTGGCCTGCGTCTCGAGGCTGTTCCTGACGCCCACCCGGAGGTCGAGCAGCGTCGAGAACTGGCCGACCGACCGCGCGAAGTCGTCGTCGATGGGTGGGAGGCGCTTCTCGCGGACATCCTGCACGTTCAGCCTGAAGCGCAGCGTCTTCCCTGCCAGCGTCTTGTCGGCGTAGTCCTCGGGCAGCGTGAAGTCGACGTCCTTCGTCTCCCCCGGCCGGACGCCCTCCAGGGCCTCCTCGAACTCCGGCGGCGCCATCTGCTTTCCGAGCTCGCACGCCTGTGTCTGGGGCTCCTGCTCCGTCTCGACCGGCTCGCCGTTCTCGTCGAGCCGCTGGTACGTGAACATGACGTAGTCGCCGGGAACGGACTCCCGCTGAACCGGCTGGAGGTCGGCGCGCTCCTCGCGGAGTTCCTGGATTGCGCGGTCGACGTCCTCGGACGTCACGACCGGCACCTTCTCGGTGAACTCCATCCCCTCGTAGTCCGTGATCTCGATGTCGGGACGCACCTCGAACGTCGCCGTGAAGCGGTACTCGCCGTCCTTCGGCTCCTTGTCGAGCTCGACGGTCGGGTCGCAGATGGGCCGGACCCCCGTCTCCTTGACTGCCGCCAGATAGACG
>WJMD01000104.1 GCA_014728125.1 Candidatus Effluviviaceae Genus V sp. | reverse complement strand
CTCGACGTCGCCCGGCAGATCCACCGCGAGTTCGGCGAGAACATGAAGTCGGCGCGGGTCTGGGGTTCGGGCAAGTTCGACGGACAGGTCGTGGACCGAGAGCATCTCGTCGAGGACGGAGACATCCTCGAGATCCACGTCGACATGTAGCGCGGGGGCCCTGCGGGACGCCTGTCACGGGAGATCCGGCCCCGAAATTGCATTCCGAAGGGAGCGGATCTCACGGGGTTTCAAGCCCTGCACCGCGTCCCACGAACGGGAGGATGGGATGAAGAGGACTGCGACAGCTGCCGTACTGACGGTCGTGTTCCTGACGGCCGCGGCCCACGCGACGACCTGGGTCGTCGATCCATCGGAACCGACGGCCTTCCAGACCATCCAGGCGGCGGTCGACACCGTCGCCGAGGGTGACACGGTGCTCGTGACGCCCGGGACCTACACGGGCGACGGGAACCGGGACATCGACATACCCGACGGGATCAACTTCGTCCTGAAGGGCGAGGGCGGCTCGTCCTCCGTGACCATCGACGGACAGGACCAGATCAACCATCACTGCTTCAACCTCTACAGCCTTCGCCGGGACGGGCACGACGCCTCGATGGTCATCGAGGGCTTCACCATCCGGAACTTCATCGTCGCGAACAACCCGCACGGGCCGGGCGCCGCCATCCGCCTCCAGTTCTACGAGAGCCCCACCATCCGGGACATCGTCATCGAGGACTGCCAGGCGCTGGCGACATGGGGCGCGGGTATCTGGTGCGTCAACAACTGCTCGCCCACGATCGAGGACGTCGTCATCCGGCGCTGCATCGCCAACAACGGCGCCGCCATCTACTGCTCGACCGGATCGAGCCCGGTCCTCTCGAATGTCACCGTGGAGGACTGCGAGGTCGCCCAACACGGCACCGTCTACATCGTCCAGAACTCCAGCCCCCAGTTCACGAACTGCCGGTTCGAGCGGAACACGTCCGCCACCGACGCCGGCGCCGTCTACATCTGGGACAACAGTGCGCCGGCCTTTCAGCGCTGCCTCTTCATCGAGAACTCCGCCGGGACGGAGGGCGGGGCGGTCCATGCGTGGAACTACTCCGACCCCGTCTTCAACCGCTGCACGTTCGTTCACAACACGGCCGCATCGGGCGGCGATGTCATGAACTTCGAAGGCACGAGCTACCCGTCGGTCTTCAGCTCCATCATCGCCTTCAACGGAGGGACGCGCGGCACGACGGTCCAGTGCGACGGAACGAGCCCCGTGTCGGCCCAGTGGTGCTGTCTCTCCTCGAACGCGGGCGGCGACGACATCTGCGGGGACGGACCCGGTGTGACGAACTTCTTCATAGACGACCCGCTCTTCTGCAACATCGAGACGCTCGACCTGACCCTCGCCTCGAACTCCCCGTGCCTCGCCGGGAACAACGGCTGGTCGAAGGATATCGGGGCCCTCGACCAGGGCTGCACCCAGTCTCCGGTCGAGGAGACGAGCTGGGGTTCGATCAAGGCCATGTACCGATAGCTCGACACGAAGGGGCGTTCGGCCCCGTGTCCATCCCCGTCCGGTCGCTGCTCAGGGAGAGGCATGCCTCGGCCGCTGAACCGTGACCAGGCTCCGCACGGCCCAGCAACACCTCTAATAGGTTGTACTTTTAGAATACACCCTTCCCGATTTGTGCTTGACAGACCGGCATCCCGCTTGCTACAAATGCAAATGGTTGTAGTCGCCAACTACTCACGAAAAGGGTTGTATGAGGCCTCCATGTCCGATCCGCAGCGTGAGATTCTGACGATCATCCTCGGCGACGCCGTCGCCTCCCGTACGGAGGAGGACCGGCAGGGAATGGAGGCCGCGCTTCGCCGGACCTGCGACGCGATCAACGCGGCCTTCGGCGCGGACGTCAGGGCGCCGTTCAGCCCCATCAAGGGCGTTGACGAGTTCGGCGGCGCGCTCGTGTCGCACGGGCGCCTGCACCGGATCGTCGCCGCGCTCATCGAGGGGCTCTTCCCGGTACAGTACCGTCTTGTCGCAGTTCGGGGTGAGGTCGACACCGGGCTTGCATCCTCGGACATCGCGCTCATGGACGGTCCCGCGTTCCACCGAGCCGCGCATCTGATGGAGCAGCTGAAGGGCGAGCGCCTGCTCTTCGAGGCCTCGCTCGAGGACGCGTTGACCGAGGCGCTGCTGGCGGGCTATCTGAACCTCCTGGCCTTCCACCTGGGCGACCTGTCGGACAGGCAGTGGGAGGTGGTTCGTGCATTCGAGCGGGAGGGAACGCAGGAGCGGGCAGCGGGGGCCGTCGGGGTGACACAGCAGACGGTCTCGAAGACGCTCGCGCGCGCCAGATGGCAGGAGATACAGGCGCTCCAGGCACGTCTCGACGGAGCGCTTGCGGAACGCGAGACACCCCAACGGAGGCGAACCGAGTGAACGCGATTCCCAACGCGATCGACGCCGTGATCGTCGTCGCCGGCGCCGTGACTCTCCTGGCGACCAGCGGACGCGTGCTGACGGCCGTTTACCGGAGGGTCGGTGAGGAGAACGTGCTGGTCGACCTCGACGAGGAGGCGCGCGCCACCGGGGTCGTGGTCGGCAAGTGCGAGAACCTCCTTATCCTGACGCTCGTCCTCCTCGGCGCCTACACGGCGCTCTCGATCATCTTCGCCGGCAAGGCCTTCGTGCGCCGCGAAGACCTCAAGACGAACTCGCTCTACTATCTGGCCGGGACGATGGTCAACGTGACCTACTCCCTCCTCGTGGCCCTCGCGGTCCGGTTCCTCGTGAACACCCTCTAGCCGGCGGCGGTCGGTGCGGCCGGCGTACCCGGAGCATCCCCCTTCCTCTCCGTGCGCCCTTCTCATGCCACAAGATTCCACCTGTGAAGCGGCCCGTTGTCGGCAACTGCTTGACTTCCGGCATGTTTCTGGCTAAAGTAAGAGTGGGCTTACTTTATGTGAGGCATCATGCTTTCTGAGCGGGCCGCGGATTATCTGGAGACGATCTACCTGCTGTCCCTTCGGCAGGACACGGTCGGCGTGTCCGAGGTGGCCGAGGAACGTGGCGTCACGACGCCGACGGCCCGGGCCGCCATCGGACGTCTCAAGGCCGACGGGTTCGTCCGCCAGCGCCGTTACGGGAAGGTCGTGCTGACCGAGTCGGGCCGCCGCAGGGCCGCGACGGTCTACAAGCGTCACACGGTCCTCTTCCGCTTCCTCCACGACATTTTGGGCGTCGCGCCGGAGCAGGCGGACGCCGAGGCATGTCGCCTGGAACACGGTCTGTCGGAGGAGACGCTTGAGAAGCTCGTTCTCTTCCTGGACGGACACGAGGGGGTTGCGAATGCCTCGTGAGGAAGCGCTGCGCCTCAGCGCGCTGGCCCCCGGTGCCGCCGCGCGCGTTCTCGACGTTGAGGGAGAGGGAGCCTTCCGTCGCAGGCTCCTCGACATGGGCTTCGTCAACGGCGCGGTTGTGCACGTCATACGACGAGCCCCCCTGAGGAACCCGACGGAATACTCCGTGGGAGGCTCGCACGTCACCCTCCGGAGCACCGAGGCGTCCCGCGTCCTCGTCGAGCCGGTAGCGGCTCCTCCCCGGTGCCGGCGGCGTGGGAAGCGTGGCCTCAGACGGTTCTTCGGCCGCGGCAGGGGCGGCGGTCGCGGGCACGGCAGGAAGAGGACATGGCGGAAGACCGACGACGAACCCTCACGATAGCCCTTGCGGGCAATCCGAACTCAGGCAAGACGTCGATCTTCAACGCGCTCACCGGAGCGCGTCAGCAGGTCGGCAACTGGCCCGGGGTGACCGTCGAGAAGAAGGTCGGTCGTCTCACGCACGGTGAATACGACATCGAGATCATCGATCTCCCCGGCACGTACAGCCTCACCGCCTACTCCGTTGAGGAGCGTGTCGCCCGCTCGTTCATCATCGACGAGAAGCCCGACGTCGTCATCCACGTCATCGATGCCGCCAACCTCCAGCGCAACCTCTACCTGACCGTCCAGCTCCTCGAGCTGGGGGTCGACGTCGTGCTCGATCTGAACATGTGGGACGAGCATCTGGTCTGCGGGGCAGAGCTCGACTGCGACAGGCTGTCGACCCTCTTCGGCGCGCCTGTCGTCCCTACGGTCGGACACCGTGCCGAGGGCGCGACCGAGCTGCTCGAAGCGGCCATCAAGCTCGCGGAGAACCGAGCGGAGGCCCATCGGCACGTCCCCGTATCGTATGGACCGCACGTCGACGACGTGCTCAGCGAGCTCGAGGGCGAACTCCTCCGGCGGCCGGAGCTTGTCGGAGACTACCCGGTCAGATGGGTGGCCACGAAGCTCCTCGAGGGCGACTTCGAGATCGAGCAGGTCATGACAGCACCACCGGCGGGCGACGATGAGCTCGCGGTCCTCGTCGACCGCTGCAAGCGCCATATCAGGACGGCGACCGGCTCGGACGCGGAGAAAATCATCTCCGAGGGGCGCTACGGGTACATCGAGGGCGCCCTGAGGGAATCGCTGACCGAGCAGAAGGTCGACCGGATGGAGGTCTCGCGGCAGATCGACAATGTCTTCACGAGCCGCTACCTGGGCTACCCGATCTTCTTCCTGTTCGTCTGGCTGCTCTTCGAACTCACGTTCCGGCTGGGCTCCTACCCGATGGACTGGATCGACGCGTTCGTCGGCTGGCTCGCGGGTACGCTCTCGGTCGTGCTTCCCGAATCGATGCTGTCGAGTCTCATCATCGACGGCGTCATCGGCGGGGTCGGTTCGGTCATCATCTTCCTCCCGAACATCGCGATCCTCTTCCTCGGCATCGCTTTTCTCGAGGACTCGGGCTACATGGCCCGGGCGGCGTTCCTCATGGACCGCGTGATGCACTCGCTGGGCCTCCACGGGAAGTCCTTCATCCCCATGCTGATGGGGTTCGGCTGCAGCGTGCCGGCGATCATGGCGACCCGGACACTCGAGTCGTCGCGCGACCGCATCCTCACGATCCTCGTCGTCCCGTTCATGTCCTGCAGCGCCAGACTCCCGGTCTACCTGCTCATCGGCGGCACGTTCTTCGCCGGACGCGCGGGCGTCGTCGTCTTCACCGTCTATCTCGTCGGGATCCTCATGGCCTTCGCCGTCGGGCGGGTGCTGTCGAAGACCCTTTTCCGCAGCGTTCCGTCACCCTTCGTCATGGAACTCCCACCGTACCGGTTGCCGACCCCCAGAGGGCTCCTGGTCCACACGTGGGAGCGCGTGCGGGTGTACCTCAAGAAGATGGGCGGCGTGATCCTGGTCGCGTCGGTCGTCCTCTGGGCCCTGGGAACCTTCCCGACCCTGCCGCGCGAGACCATCGATTCCTACGAGAGCGACATCGAGACCGCGCGAGCGAGCGACGGGCGGAGCGCGGAAGAGCGGGCCGAGGAGCTCGAGACCGAGCTCGAGCGTCTCAGGGTCGAGCACTCCTTCATCGGCAGGACCGGGAAGGCGATCGAGCCGGCCATGCGGCCGCTCGGCTTCACGTGGGAGATGGGCGTCAGTCTCGTTACGGGGTTCGTGGCCAAGGAGGTCGTCGTCTCCACCCTCGGCGTTCTTTACCACGCCTCCGCCGAGGAGGAGACGGAGACGTTGTCGAAGGCCCTGCGGGCCCCCTCGAGCGGCGTGACCCCGCTGGCCGCGTTCGCGTTCATGATCTTCGTGCTCCTCTATACGCCCTGCATCGCCGCCGTGGCGGCCATCCGGAGGGAGGCCGGCGCCGGCTGGATGTACTTCGCCCTGGCGTTCCAGACCGGCCTCGCGTGGCTCTCCGCGTTCGGGGTCTATCAGGTCGGGCGTCTTCTCGGCCTCGGGTAGCCCCGTCCGTCGGGCGCCCGCGCGCCCTCCATCCTGTCGCTCCGCAACGCCGCCTGGCCGGTCCCCGGACGCGGGTGCCCCTCGTTTTGCGCGGGGGCCTCGCTGTGCTAGACTGTTTCTCGCTCGAAGCAACTCCATCACGGAGCAAAGGAGGTCCCATGGGCTCGGAAGGTCTGCACGAGAACCGCGAGGCTCTGAAGAAGGAGACGATCGACCTCCATCGCGCCATCACGTCCCTCGTCGAGGAGCTCGAGGCCGTCGACTGGTACAATCAGCGTGTCGACGTCGCCGCGGATCCGGAGCTGGGCAGGATCCTCGCCCACAATCGGGACGAGGAGAAGGAACACGCAGCCATGCTCATGGAGTGGATCCGGCGTCACGACGAGGCCTTCGCGCATGAGATGAAGGACTACCTGTTCACGGACGACCCCATCACGGAAATCGAGGAGGGTTGACGTGCGGCACTCGTTCCTTGTCGCGACCGCTCTCGCCGCTCTGGCGCTCGCCTGGTCGGCGGCCCCCTCGGATGCGACGGAGGACTACGCCCGCTATCCGACTGAGGCCGGACCCAACGGCAAGCTGACGCTCACGGTCCATCCGGGTGAGGAGTGGGTGCACACCTTCCGGGTGATGCTCCTTGTTCCCGTCGAGAACCGCCCGCAGATGGCCTTCTGGCTCGAGAAGCCGGACGGCGAGTTCATGACAACGATCTACGTAACGCGGCGCGGCGCACTCCTGGACTGGAGAGCGTCCCCAGGCGAGGACGCCGACGCCATCGAGCGGAAGTCGGCGATCCCCGTGTGGAGCCATCGTCACACGCGGGTCGGCATCGCGCCTATGAGGTCGTGCGCCTTCTGTCACGGCGAGCACGACGCGGAGGAGCCCGCGACCGGCCTTCCGCCGGACGCCGTGACGTCCGCGACGCCGGAAACGGGGTTCGTGCGCGAGTGGGCGGTGCCGGAGAAGCTCGAGCCCGGCACGTACCTCGTGCGCGCGGAGATCAACCACTCGAAGGACTTCAACGAAACGTATTCCGAGGACCTCTCGGAGGACGACCCGAACTACTCGGGCGGCTCGATGGGGTCGGGTCAGCCGTCCCTCATCTGGTCGGGCGAGATCGTCATAGGCGACGCCGGCGGGAAGACGGTGCTGGAGCCTGTCGGCCACGGCGACCCCGCCGGACGGAACGGGACGATCGACGCCGACCTGTCCGATCTGACGACGGCGCGGGAGATCGTCGAGAGGATCGAGGTCGTCTTCGACCCGCCGACGGAGTAGACCGTGACGTGCACCACCGCAACCGAGCTCGCCGCCATGAGCGCGGCGGACTTCGATGACGTCGAGGCCCTGTGGAAGGCCTCGCCCGGGGTCGGCCTGTACCCCGGCGACGACCGTGAGGGCATCGAGAGGTTCCTCGAGAGAAATCCGGGGCTCTCGTTCGTCGCCCGGGAGGATGGGCGCATGGTCGGGGCCGTGCTGTGCGGGCACGACGGGCGGAGAGGCTACGTCACGCATCTCGCGGTCGATGACGCACACCGCGGCGAGGGCATCGGTCGTCGTCTGGTCGAAAGTGCCCTGAGCGCGCTCGCCTCTGCGGGCATCGAGAAGGCACACCTGTTCGTCTTCCAGGAGAACGAGGGCGCCCGGGAGTTCTGGAAGCGGGTCGGATGGCGCGAGCGCGGCGATCTCGTGACCATGTCGCGCTATCTCACACGGCGCCCCAAAGGTGAGCCGGAGGAACCGTGATCCGCTACACGACGGATCTCGAGGGTCTCGACGCGGCGCAGCTCGACGGCTTCTTCGAGGGCTGGCCCAACCCACCGTCACCCGAGCGGCACCTCGACATCCTCAGAGAGAGTTATCGTGTCGTCCTGGCCGTCGACGAAGAGAAGGAGTGTGTCGTCGGTTTCTCCACCGCCGTATCGGACGGCGTCCTCGCGGCGTACATCCCGCTCCTCGAGGTCCTGCCCGGGTACCGGGGACACGGCATCGGACGGTCGATCATGGAACGCATGCTCAACGAGCTCGAGGGTCTTTACATGATCGACCTCGTTGCGACGGAAGGACGGGAGGCTTTCTACGAGCGCCTCGGCTTCCGCGAGACGAAGGCCATGGTCCGCAGGGACTTCGACGCCCAGTGCGGGCGCGACAAGAAGGAGCCGGGAGATTGAAGGAGCTGACGGTCGTCTTCGACAACGTGCCGGGCGTCCCGGGCCTCATCACGGGCTGGGGATTCGCGGCGGTCGTCAGGGGCTACGGCAGGACGGTGCTCTTCGATGCCGGGTCGGACGGTGCAACGCTGCTCTCCAACCTGAGGGCACTCTCGATCGTCCCGAAGTCGATCGATCTCGTCGTGTTGTCGCACGCTCACGCCGATCACGCGGGCGGACTGCCGGAGTTTCTTTCGGTGGCGCCGGGTGTCGAGCTCATCGTACCCGACTCGCTGCCGAAACGGCTCGTAGAGGCCATCGAGGCGACCGGTGTCGGCTTCAGGACGGCCGACCCCGGCGAGGAGCTCGCGGACGGCGTCACGACGACCGGCTCCCTGCCGGGCAAGCAGATCGAGCAGGGCCTCATCCTCGCGGGCCACGACGGGCCCGCGCTCGTCACGGGCTGCGCGCATCCCGGCGTCCAGACGATGCTCAAGGAGGCCGCGCGTGTCGCCGGCAGCCCCGTGGGGACGCTGATCGGGGGCTTTCATCTCCACGCGTTCCGCAAGGGCTCCGTCAGAGCGACCGCCGCGGAGCTCCGTGAGATGGGGCTCGAGCGCATCGCCCCCTCGCACTGTACGGGAGACCGAGCGACGACGATACTGGCCGACGAGTTCGGAGAGGGTTTCATAGAAAGCGGACTGGGACGCAGCATCGTCCTTGATGATGAAGGCAAGGGGGGCGGGAGCCCCGGCAGCGGATCACGGGAGGCATGATGGCAGGCAACCTGTGTCACTTCGAGCTTCTGGTAAGCGATCCCGACACGACGAAGGCCTTCTACGAGGAGGTCTTCGGATGGCGTTACGACGACTCGAACCCGGGCTACACGATGGTCAAGGCCGGCGAGGGTCCTCAGGGCGGTATCATGAAGAAGCCCGCCGACGTCCCCGGTTTCGGCATGACGGTCTACTTCTGTGTGGACGACATAGACGCCGCGCTCGAGAAGGCCGTCGAGAACGGGGGATCGATCATCGTCCCCAAGCAGGAGATCCCCATGGGCGTCTGGGCGCTGGCGTCCGATCCGGACGGGATTCCGTTCGGCATCTTCGAGCATCACGAGGGTTAGTTCGTGCGCGGCGGCGCCGGCTCGGCGGACGGACCGACGCACGAGAGACCCCGGGAGAAACGACATGATGGTGCTGGCAGTGATAGTCGGTGCGCTCGTCATGGCGATCCTCGGCCGGATCCCGATCGCCGGCCCGCTTATCGCCGGCTTCATCGCCGGGCTGATCGCCGCCGGCGTGGGACGCGGGGCCCTCGCGGGCTTTCTGGCGGGGACGATCGTCATGATCCTCGCCGGAATAGCCCTCACGGGAGGCGGTCTCTTCCTGGGAGGGCTCATTTTCGGACCCGCCGGTGCGGCCTCGGGCGGTATACTCGGCATGGTCATCGGGGCGGGCATGGTGGTGCTCTCGCTCTACTTCGGCCTGCTCGGACTCGTCGGCGGACTCCTCGGCGGGCTCATCACGGGAGGATAGCGGCGGCGCAGTCCGCCTGACCCATGACGCAGCTCAGGAAGGAACTGGGCCTCCTCGAGGTCTTCTGCATCGCGTCGGGAGCGATGATCAGCTCCGGGCTTTTCGTCCTCCCGGGCATCGCGTTCTCCATTTCGGGGCCCGCGGTCTTCCTCGCATATCTGCTCGCGGCGGCGCTCGTCGTGCCGACGCTCCTGAGCAAGGCCGAACTTGCGACCGCCATGCCGAAGGCAGGCGGCGACTACTTCTTCGTCGAGCGGAGCATGGGGGCCGCCTTCGGAGCGGTCGGCGGAATGGCCGCGTGGTTCTCGCTCTCGCTCAAGTCGGCCTTCGCCCTCGTCGGCATGGGGTCGTTCGCGGTCCTGGCCTACCCCGATATCACCCCGTTCCAGATCAAGCTCATCGCCGTCGCCTTCACGCTCGTGTTCATGTTCCTCAACCTGTCCGGGGCGAAGCACGCGGGTCGTTTCCAGTCGACGCTCGTGGTCGGGCTCCTCGGCGTCATCATCTTCTACCTGTTTCGGGGGATGCCCGAGATCGACGTCCAGCGCTACGTGCCGTTCGCGCCGAACGGCGCGAGCGCTCTCTTCGCGACGGCCGGGCTCGTCTTCGTCTCGTACGGAGGCCTCACCAAGGCGGCGGCCGTAGCCGAGGAGGTGAAGAACCCGAGCAGGAACGTCCCCCTGGGCATGTTTCTCTCGTTCGGCGTTGTGACCTTCTTCTACGTCATGGCCGTCTTCACGACGGTCGGGGTCCTCGACGGCGACATCCTGGCCGGGTCGACAACGCCGCTCTCGACGGCGGCGTCGCACTTCATGGGCACGCCGGGGCTCATCATCCTGGCGGTGGCGGCCATCCTGGCCTTCATCACGACCGGCAACGCGGGCATTCTCTCGGCCTCGCGCACGCCGATGGCGATGAGCAAGGACGGCGTCCTCCCGGCCTTCCTCGGGCGCGTGAACCAACGCTGCGGCACGCCGCACTGGGCCATCCTGGTGACAGGCGGGTTCATGATCGCCTTCATTCTGGCCGTCGACATCGTCACGCTGGTCAAGATCGCGTCGACGATGAAGATCATCCTCTTCCTGCTTGTGAACGTCTCCGTCATCATCATGCGCGAGAGCGGGATCCAGCACTACCGGCCGACGTTCCGCTCCCCCGCCTATCCGTGGTTGCAGATCGCCGCGATCGTTCTCTACGGCGTTCTGGTGGCGAAGATGGGCATCGTGCCGATCACGGCGACGGCGGTCTTCTTCGGCGGGAGTCTCCTCTGGTTCGCAGCATACCGGGGACTCCGCGGGCAGCGGGACTCCGGTCTCGTTCAGCTTGTCCGCAGGGTGACCGACCGTGGTCTCGTTGACTCGTCGCTCGATGCGGAGCTCCGGGAGATCCTCAAGGTGCGCGACGAGATCGTCGAGGACCGCTTCGACGAGCTCATCAAGCGCAGTACGATCCTCGACCTCCAGGGAGGCGAGAGCCTCGAGACGTTCTTCGCCCGCATCTCGAAGGTCCTCGGGCACGAACTTCACATGGAGGCGGACCGCGTCTTCGAGCTTCTGATGGAGCGCGAGGCCGAGTCGACGACCGCACTCCGACCCGGACTGGCCATCCCCCACATCATCGTGGAGGGCGAGGGCATCTTCGATATCCTGCTGGCGCGGTCGAAGGAGGGGATCACGTTCTCGGAGGACAAGGAGCCGGTCCATGCGGTCTTCGTCCTGATGGGCTCGAGGGACGAGAGGAACTACCACCTCAGGGCCCTCATGCACATCGCGCAGATCACGCAGGATCCGGACTTCGACAAGAAATGGCTGAAGGCGAGAGGCCCGGAGGAGCTCCGGCACCTCGTGCTTCTCGGCAAGCGCCGCCGCGACACCGACGACCAGGCATCCTAGACGACATGGGACACGGCGCCACGCAGGTCAGGCGCCGTGGTCGGTCTCCCGGGGCTCGCCGCCCGACGCGTCACCGTCGGACGGAACCCGCGGGACGTCTCCCGTCCGTGCGTTGACCGCGGCACCCGCCGTCAGATCCTGCACAGGGATGAAGCGTTCGCCGTCGCAGAGCGAGACCCGGTTCTTGCCCGTGCGCTTGGCGTGGTACATCGCCTGATCCGCCACGGAGATCAGCTCCTTGGAGGTCGACGTCCTGGCGACCGGCCAGGAGGCCGCCCCGATGCTGAGCGTGACGCCGAGCGATTCCTCTCCCCACGGTACCGTCATCGCTTCCATCCGGCGCCGGAGTCTCTCCGAGAGCGCGGCGGCGTCGTTCAGACCCATGCCCGGCGCGATGACGACCAGCTCCTCCCCGCCGTAGCGACAGACGATGTCACCCGAGCGCACGGTGCTCTCGAGCAGGCGCGCCACCGAACGCAGGACGGTGTCCCCCGCGTCGTGGCCGAACGTGTCATTCAGGATCTTGAAGTCATCGATATCGAGCATCAGTACGCTGACAGGCACACCGTGCCGCATGGAGCGGGAGAACTCCTCGTCCAGCCTCCGCATACCGAACCGGCGGTTGAGCAGCCGCGTCAGCTCGTCGATCGCCGCCAGGTCCTCGACCTTGCGGTGCATGACGGCCGTCGCGAGATAGGGAGCCGACTGCGTGCGGATGGCCTCCCGGAGGGCCTGCATCTCGTCATCGAGGCGGCTCTTGGAGCACGCCAGCGCGACGAGACCGACGGGGCGCTCCTCCGCCATGAGAGGGACGAGCCCGATCGCCTTCGGACGGAGGCTCCCGAGCGGCGTCGACCCTCTGAACCAGGAGAACCCGTCGTCCTCGGGCGAGATGTGCATCGGCTCTCCGGTCTCGAGAACGCGGGCCGCCAGCCCCTGCGACGCATCGATCACCTGCGGGAGCTCGTCGGTCAGGTCGACTCCGAAGCCCCGCATGTACTCCATCCGGCTGCCCGTGTCGGCGTAGAGGACGCCGGCCCGCGCTCCGCACACGTTCGAGAGCCCCTTGAGTATGGTCCCCGAGACCTCGTCGAGGTCCATCGTCCGGGAGAGCTCGGCGAGCATCGCCCGTGTCGTGCTCTCGACCGAGATCCGGCGTGCGATCGCATCGGTCATATTGTTGAACGAACCGGCCATCTCTCCGATGAGATCGGCGCTCTCGACGTCGAGCTTGCACCCGTCGCGGCAGGAGTCGCCCCCGCCCTCGGCGGTCGCCACGGCGTCGTTGATGTGTCGCATTCCCTCCACGACGCGCCGCATCTCACGGCAGACGAAGAACCGGAAGAGCAGGTAGTTGACGACGCCCACGGTCAAGCCCGCGGCGACGCACATCATGAAGAAACGCGCG
>WJMD01000103.1 GCA_014728125.1 Candidatus Effluviviaceae Genus V sp. | reverse complement strand
TCCGCGCTTCTCCGGCCAGATGCTCCCGGCTCGTCTCGTCGTCCAGCACGATCCCGATGACCTCGAGGACGCGCTCCAGTGTCGGCGCGCTCCGTTCCGGGAACTCATCGGGATCGAGGGCCATCACATGAAGCAGTGAGTACTCGAATGCATCGCGGTCGGAGCGCGGGTTGCGCTCCGTCTCGGTCGTCTTCATGAAACCTCCCTGGGGTGTCGTCTGCTGTGTCGGCGGCGTGCTGTGCCTGACAGCGCTCTGCCACACTGCCGGCCGTGCCGCGCTCAACGGGGTGGTGTGCCGCGCGATGCCTGACATCGCGCGCAGGGCGTGTCGCGGCCGTGACGAGCGGCGCCCTCAGTCCCGCTCGACCTCCTCGACCTCGCGGTACCAGGTGACCCGGTCGCCGACCTTCGAGCGGAGCTTCCAGGCCATGCTCTTCGGCTGGTCGTCGATGAGGCGCGAGAGGACCGCCAGGCGCTTCCTGACCGGCGCCGCTTCCTCGGGACCCAGATAATCCTCGGCGAACCGGTCCACCTTCTCTATGTTCATCGTGGCCGTGCGCCAGAACCCCCAGTCGCCTCCCATCAATCGCGCGATGTACGCGCCGTCGACCGCGGCGTTGTCGCCCTCGGTCTCGGAGACGGCGTGCTGTCTGAGGAGCATCATCACGTCGATCAGGTCCTTCCGGTTGATCTCGACGATCTGGAGCTTTTCAAGCATCAGGTCGGCCAGCGTGATGGTCGGCGAGTCGAGCTCGAGCCGCCCCCGGAAGTCGATCTCGTGACAGAAGCGGAGCTTGTCGATGAAGATGTCGGTGTGCACGGGCTCGGTCGGATGGTAGAAGATGCGCCGTTTGTCCCCGAAGAGCCGGAGGACGTTCTGGTTCTCCTCCCATCCAAGGTCGAAGAACGTGTCCTGGACGCGGTCGATCTCCTTCATGGTGGCCATGAAGTCGATGTCGGTGAGGACGCGCTCGTTCTCGTACTCCATCCACTTGTAGTCGGGGCACTTGATCCGGAACGCCAGCGCGCCGAGCACGCGGATGGTCGCGCCGTGCTCGTCGGCCTTGGCCACGAGCTCGTCCAGGATCTCCTTGAGTCGGCGCTCCTGTTCCTCGAGGACGTCCGGCGTCAGCTTCGCGCCTTCGGGGATGAACGGTATCGGATGTGAGGCTTCCGGCGTCATCTACCCCTCGACCTTCCAGTGGTTGCCGACGCGGCCGTCCTCGATCTCGATGAGGTAGCCGCGCAGAATGCCCTCGCCGTACTCGGACCCCGGGTTGACGACGGGGGACTCCCCCAGCTTGTCGTGACCGTACGACTCGTGGATGTGCCCGTGCAGCCCGATCATCGGCTGGTACTTCTCGATCGCGTTTCTGACGGCCTTGCTCCCGACGTGCACGAAGTTGACCTGCCCCGCGACGGTGACCGGCTTCTTGTTGGCGTCGAGCTCCGGCGCGAGGTCGAGCATCGTACCGTGCGGCGGAGCGTGCAGGTTGAAGATGGCCTTCGACGGGTCGTCGAGGTGTCCGACCAGCTTCTCGATACGCTTCGCCATCCCCTTCTCACTGTCCTCGCGGGGCGTCTCCCAGGGTGTCGGGTTGACATAGTCGAGGCTGATGGTCGGGGCGCCCAGGATCTCGACCACGCCGTCCAGCGGCCATCTGATCCCCCGGTCGCCGAACGACTTGATGACCTCGTCGATGTCCCAGTCGTCGTCGTTTCCGGGCATCACCAGCACGTCGACCTTGTTGAGGTCGACCGCGTCGATCAGCGACTCCATCCACTGCGCGATCCTGTCGCGGATCATCGTCATCATCAGCGACTCGACCTCGGTCGGGTTGTTCGAGAGCTCCTCGACGCGGTCCTTGTCGCAGCGCAGCGTGTAGGCGCCGGCGTCCATGATCCGCTGCTCCATCTCGTCGACCTCGGAACCCTCGTCGAGATTCCAGTTCCGGCCGAAGTAGAAGGCGTTCCAGGTCCCGTCGCCCTGATCGATGATGGGCACGAGCGACTTGCCTGTCAGATCGCCGCAGAGGAGCAGCGCATCGACATCGTACAGATCGGGCACCTTGAGCCACTTGCGCCAGACGCTGTTCGCTCCATGAACGTCGACCGAGAAGAAGAGCTTGGCCATGAAGTTCCTTTCGATTGCAGTCGTGTTCGGCGGACGGCCGCGACACGCCTCGCCGTCGGGACGACGACCTCGCCCCCGCCGGCGCCGCCCGCAGCCGCCTCCCCCCTACTCCGGCGGGATCTGCGAGTAGATGCGGCTGACGTCGACGCCCTCCTGCTTGTTCCTCCACTGCTGGTAGAGGTAGACGATCATGCCTGCCAGCATGACCGCGATGAGCGTCAGCATGACGACCGCCGTGAACTCCTTGAACGACAGGTAGATGAAGAACCACCCGGCCACGAAGGTGAACGCGCCGAGGATGGTCATGACCGGCACGCCGAAGAGCTCCTTCTTGACCGGCGAGCGGTCGTAGATCTCCGGCTTGTGATACGGCAGCAGCATCGCCGCCAGTCCGTACGGCCAGAAGATGAAGAACACCGTCAGCGTGAGCACCGCGAGGATGACGTTGACCGAGAGCGTCATCATGATGACGCCGAGGAAACAGAAGACCGCGTTGAGGTGGACCGCGTTCGTCGGCGAGCCGGTCCGCCGGTTGACGGCCGACAACGCCTTGGGGAACGACTTGTCCATCGACATGGCGAAGGCCAGCCGTGAGTTCGCGAGGAATCCGGGCAGGATGGAGTTGGCGAACCAGAGCGCGATCGACACGGCGACGACAAGGCCGAACCAGACGTTCCCTGCAATCGACATGAAGTAGAAGCTGACGGACGGCTGCACCAACCCGCCCATGAGCTCGGTCAGCACCTCGGGATGATTGTCGTGGAGAAAGTCGTAGCTCCCGATGAACGGTCCGAACGCCTTATAGACGGCGTAGACGATGATCATGTAGAAGAGGCCGACGAACACCGTTCCCGTCAGGAATCCGCGGAGCATGCTCGTCTTGGGTGTCTTGATCTCGCCGCCCGCATAGTTGATGATCGTGATGCTCGTGTACGCCCATATGACGACGATGAGTGCGCTGATCGTCGTGGGGAACGAGAAGCCGGGCGTCTCCCATCCCAGTGCGGCGGCCCTCGTCTGAATTGCCTGGAAGACCCCATCGCCCCAGACCGCGTTGAACGAGGCGGCGACGCTCTCCATCCCGCCTGACGCGAAGAACCAGACGACCGCGATGACGGTCCCGACGAGCGGGATGAAGAACATCGCCCGCATGATGTTCTTGACCTTCCGGATGCCGTTGTAGGCGATGTACCAGAAGAGAATGACCCAGATGAACCCTCCAAGCGTCTGCCAGAGCGGCGTCTGCATAGCCGCCCCTATCCTCGCCAGGACATCCGCTCCTCCGGCGTATCCTGCGGTAGAGAAGCCCGAGCCGATGAGCCCCACGACGATGTAACCGAGCACGCCGCTCGAGATCCCGTAGCCGACGAAGAGGAGCCAGGCGCTCATGTAGCCGAGCGTCGGGCCGAGGACGCGGCTGACGGCGATGTAGAGGCCGCCGGAGCGCGGCATGGTCGCCGACGTGATGGCGACCAGGATCGTGATCGGCAGGAAGATGAGCAGACCGATGAGGAACGCCAGCGGCAGGCTGGCGCCGGGGAAGTCGGCGGCCGTCGACACCGAGTAGAAGATGACGCCGGAGGCCGCGGGGCCCGCGACGACGAAGATGAAGACGTCGAGCCACGAGAGCTCTCGGACAAGGCCCGAGGCCCTCCGCGTGAAGATGACACCCTGTTCGTCTGGCATGGAGTCTCCCGGTTCGAGGCCGAAGCACGCGGACGCAACAGATGCGGTGGAGAACGCACTTCCCGTAAGGGGAGTTGTCAGCGGAAGGCCGCCTGACCGGCGGGTTGCTGCGCCGGAGCGACCTCGCCCGCACCATACAGCATGCGGCCGGGTCTGTCAAATGCGCCTCTCGCGTGAACTTGGAAGGACGGACGCGCCGGGGAGCTTCTTCTGCACCTCGCGCGACTGCCCGAAACCCCGTCGCCGAACGGGTGGACTCGTCCTTCTCCGCTCCACGAACGCGTCGGGGCCCGCTCTCTCGAGCGGGCCCCGGGTTCGTGCAGACCAGCCACCCTCCTGACGGGATGCGATGTGCCCTTCCGCCCCTCATCAGCCTCCTGTCGGGTAGTACACGGCGACCATGTGACAGTT
>WJMD01000102.1 GCA_014728125.1 Candidatus Effluviviaceae Genus V sp. | reverse complement strand
GTCGTGTTCTCGAGGGTGTCGATGGCGGAGCCCCAGACGGTGATACCCGCCTCCGTGATGTCGTCGTAGAAGTCGTTCCAGTCGTAGCCGTCGTCGTTGAGGAGCCTCGTGACCCACTGGTCGAGCTTCAGGGCCACCTCGGGCCGGGCGTAGACGCGCCCGAACCCCAGCTGCGGGTTCGCGCCCATCTCGGGCGTCTCGCCGGCCTTGGGCATGAGGCCCTCGCCGAGGCCCACCATGATGGCGTGATTCTCGGGCAGGTGACGTGTCAGGTACCAGAGGCTCTCGCTCATGACGTAGGCTGAGATGGCGTCCGCGTCCTTCTTGATGCGGTTGAGCTCCGACTTCGGGGCGTCCGCGCCCTCTCCGTACCGGCCGAAGAGCTTCGTGCCGAGGGCGGTGACGGCGGCCATCATGGTCACGAGCCGCTCCATCCCCCCGTTCAGGAACGACATCTCACAGGTGAACTCGGCCGCGGGCGCCCCGCGCGTCCACTCGACCTCGACGTCCTCCAGCCAGAGATGGAAGCGTCCCAGGATGGGCCGGGTGTCGAATGCCCACTGAGCGATGGTGTTCTGTCTGTCGCGTTCCGTGTCGTTCAGGGCGCACCTCCCAGGGCTGGGGGGCTGAGGCCGGAATCCTCCGCTACTCCTCGCCGATCTTCAGTCTGTACTTGAGCTCGCTGATCGTGCCGTCCTCATCGACCGTCAGGACGAACCCCTTCTTCTTGCCGAAGAAGGTGCCGGTGTAGACGGCCCACGTCGCCTCGTCGAGCCGCTCGACGCCCTCGACCTCGGTGCCGTCGTAGTAGAGCGCGTCGAGGGCGGCGGCCAGCGTCTCGATGTCATCCTGCGACGCGATGGTGAGTCCTGCGTCGTGGATGATCGAGAGCTCGTTCTCGAGGGTCGACTCCATGCTGAGGTCGCTCAGGATCAGCACGCCGCCGGTGTCCGACCTGCACGCGGCGAGATCGTACTGCATGTAGTCGTACGAGATGCCTCCCTCGATCTCCAGCTCGCGCTTGATCTCGTAGAACGACCAGTCGGGGAACGTGGCCGCGAGAAGTGGCGCGACCTTCTCATGCAATCGCACTGTGCCTTTCTCGGTCGTGCGCTCGACGCCGAGCGAGTCGAGCTCGGCGAAAACGGCGTCGACGCAGTCGAAGTCGTCGGGCGTTTCCTCCTGAGCGAACGTCGTCGGGACGAAGGCGACGAGAATGACCAGCGCGAAAAGCACGGATAACGGTTTCATGAGCGTTTCCCTTCACTCAAAGCGACCGGGATGACGAAGACTCGAGTCTGTGGTGCACGGCGCCGGGCAGGCTATCACGTCCAGCCTCATCTCTCAACCTGCGGAGCTATCTGAGAAGGAGGACCCTGGTGCGGGCTGTGGCTGTGCCGGTCGCGCGGGCGAAGTAGACACCGGACGGCAGGAGCCGTCCCGAGGTGTCGCGACCATCCCACGTGAGGCCGTCGCGTCCGGTGAGACGGCGAACGAGGCGACCGGCGACGTCGTGAATGGTCACAGAGGTCGGCGCGGTTGCGCCGTGCGGGACCGTGAACGATGTGCTGCCGGTAAAGGGGTTCGGTGCGGCACGAAGGGACCGATGAGGCGGGGCAGCATTCCCTGCAACGCCCGTCGGCGGGTCGAGGAGCGCGAAATGGACCTCCGTATCATCCTGCTCGGGTCCCCGCGCCCACGCGAGTGCCACGACGCCGCTTGCGAGGACGACCGGGTGCGGCTGCGTGTCCCAGCCGGCATAGGGGAGCCACGCGTCCTCCGAACCCCAGCCCGCTCCGTCGGGCGAGACGCGCGAGACGAGCTCGTAGGGGTTCCCGCCGTTCGAGACGGCGTAGTAGAGCGCGTACTGCCCGTCGGCCAGCTCAACGGGGAACGAGTCGTGCGAGTTCTGGTTGGTCGTGACGCGGTTCTCACCGCTCCAGGTGACGCGGTCGGTCGAGGTCTTCGTGAAGACGTCGATCTGGTAGTACCAGATGCCCGTCTTGCGCTGGTAGGAGAGGACGTACGTGCCGTCGGAGTGCCGCATGATGCGGTTCAGTGACCCGGAGCTGACGCGCGTCTTCGCCTGGTCCCAGGTCGCACCGTCGGCCGAATGAGCAATGTAGCCGCCGTCCGAGAGGACGTCGTAGGTCATCGTCAGCGAGCCGTCGTCCTCGACGACGACGGTCGGGTTCACGAGGTCCTCGGTCGTCCAGCCAAGGTCGATCTCGCCCCGCGCCGTCCAGGCCGTGCCGCCGGGCGAGTCGGCCATGTGGATGCGGTAGCCGCCGCTCTCGTCGGTCAGGTAGTAGATCTGGAACGTGCCGTCGTCGAGCTGGACGAGCGCCGGGTGCCGCTCGTTCCCCGGCCCGTCGACGACGACCGTCGGGATCGCCCAGGACGCGCCATCGACCGACGTCGTCACCAGGATGTCGCCGTTGGCGAAACTGGAACCCAGACGTTCGTAGGCGAGCATGAGCGTCCCGTCGTCGCGCTCGATCATCGAGGGCATGTAGTTGAGGTACGCGTCGTCGGTGACCTGGACGATGTCGTGGGCGGTCGCCGCCGCGGGTATGAGGAGCGTTGCGAGCGCAAGAAGAACGACGACGCATGATGCGTGGCGCATGGTGACCTCCGGCTACTTGACGACGACCAGCTTGCGGACCTCGACGTTGTTCTCACAGGACAGGCGGACGAAGTAGACACCGGCGGCGACGTCGCGGCCGCGCCGGTCGGCTCTGTTCCACCTCGTCTCGAAGGTGCCGGCAGGTTTGACCTCGTCGACGAGCGTCGCGACGAGACGTCCGCTCAGGTCGTGAACGGCGAGGGTGACCCGGCCCGGCTCGCCGAGCGTGTAGCTCAAGGTCGTCGCAGGTCCGAACGGATTGGGGTGGTTCTGCGCGAGACCGAGCCGGGCGGGTTCGTCGATGCCGGCCTGCATGTCGGCCGCGAGCGCGCAGAGCATCCACCAGAAAGCCCTGCCCTTCCGGTAGCAGTTGAAGCAGTGCGAGTGAGCACACGAGGGGCAGGAGGGGCAGTCGTGCGAGGAGCACCATGCCGAGCACCAGGCGCAGCCGTCGTCCTCGTCGGGGTGCCAGGTGCCGTCCGGGTCGTAGCTCTCGATGTCGGCGAAGTCGAAGAGGACCTTGTCGTTCGCCTCGCAGTAGGCGCGTATCTGGTCATTCCTGGCGTAGAGGTTGCCCGAGGGGCCGGTGCCGTCCAGGTGCCCCGTCATGTAGACGAAGATCACGTCGGGGTAGTCCTGCTCGAGCTGGTCCATCGCATCCAGGTAGGTGTTGATGCCCGCCTCGGTGTTGTCCGAGCAGCCGCCGCACCACGACCACATGACGAGGTTGATGCCGGGGTCGGCCGCCAGCGCGTTCTCGGTCGGCGTGACCCACGACGTGTCGCCGTTGTGGCCGAGGTCGTCCCCGTACTCCTGGAACTGGAAGGTCCCGGCCCCGTTGTTGTAGTCGAACAGCGGGTCCTCCTCCCGGACCATCCACATGCCCGTAACGATCTGGCTGCCGTGCGATGTGTGGCCGTAGAACATCTCGAAGGACGTCTTGGCGTCCTCGACGACCGGCGCGGGGATGTGCTCGAACGCCGCCACGATCGTATGGTCGGCGATGATCGCGTCGGCGAGGGCCGGCGCGGCGCCCGCGAGAAGGGCGGCGACCAGCAAAGCCATGGCCAAAGGAGCGTTGCGGTGGTTCATCCGGTTCCCTCCACGGTTGACTACTTGACGATGACGAGCTTGCTGACCTGAACGGCATCATCGCACCTGAGTCTGGCGAAGTACACGCCGGACGCGACGCGGTGTCCGCACTCATCGGTTCCGTTCCACACGACGCTGTGCCGTCCGGCGGGCGTCTCCCCGTCGACGAGCGTGCTCACGAGGCGCCCCACGATGTCGTAGACGGCCAGCGTCACACGGCCGTCCTCGGGCAGGGTGTACCGGATGGTCGTCGCCGGGTTGAACGGGTTCGGTGTGTTCTGAAGAAGCTCGACCGCTCCCGGCTCGGGTGGTCCGTCCGGCACGCCGGCCTGCGTGCAGCCGACACCGTAGCAGCCGATCTGCGGAGAGACCGAGAAGAGGCACCCGGTCAGGTCGAGGCACGGCGAGTCCTCGGCGATCGTGTAATCGCCCGCCGGCGCGTTGCAGAAGAGCGGGTCGTTGCTGCGGTTCCCGTCGACGCCGTTCTGTCCCGCGATGCACCCTATCCAGTCGCCGCCCTGGTTTCCGAAGACGTCCGAACAGTCGAACTCGGGCGCCACTGCGCTCCCGGCGACCGCCTCGCCAGGGCCGCCGAAGGCGATGATGCTGCTCATGACGCCCAGCGAGCCGCCGGAGATCGAGATCCCGCTGCCGACCTCCGCCTGGTTCTCGGCGACGGTGCAGACCGTGAGCGCGAGCTGGGCGTTGCGCGACCAGAGCGCGCCGCCCTCGCCGGCCGAGTTCCCGGAGAGCTCGCAGTAGTGGAACTGGAGCTGCGACGACGAGTCGGCCGCGGCCGCGCCGCCCCGGGCCGCCTCGTTCTCCGCGAGAACGCAGTCCCTCATGTAGACCGAGCCCGAGTCGCCGACGAGGACGGCGCCACCGTTCCCGGACGGCTGGTAGCCTCCGGTCAGCGTCACGCCGACGATCTGGCACGCCGGCCAGCGGCTCGACCGGTAGGTGAGGGCGCGGTGTGCGGCCCGTCCCTCGTCCGAGCAGTCGATGACGCAGCTCGTCGGGTTCTCGGAGACAGAACGGATGTTGACCCACTTCCCGATGACGTTGACGTCGCGGTTCCCGGGTCCCGAGAAGACGCCGTCTGCCAGCCGGATGGTGGCCCCGTCGACGGCCGCGTCGACCGCCGACTGAATGGTGGGGAAGTAGCCGGTACCGTCGGGGTAGACGAAGTAGTTGCTGCACCCCTCGTCGTACGCGCCCATGAGGACGCCGCACGCGTTGTTGTCCGGGAGACACTCCGACGGCGACGAGAGCGTGAGGACCGTGTCCCATTCGGCGCAGAAGAGCGGGTCGACCGAGAGGTTCCCGTTCATGGTCTGCTGGTGTTCGATGCACTCCGTCCAGTCTCCCTCGGGGTTTCCCCAGATGTCGGTGCAGGCGAACTGTGGCAGGCCGCCCTCGAGGCACACGACGGCGAACGTGTCGGTGTTCGCCGTGATGATCGTCTGCTGGACGTCAGGGGAGGCCGCGACCGCCGCGAGCGCGCCGCCGTGGTTCCCGTAGATGGTGCAGTTCGTGATGGTCGGGCTTGCCTCGTAGCAGCCGACGGCCGCACCGTACGGCGACGTGTTGTCGATGACGAGGCAGCCCTCGATGGTCGGACTCGAGCCGTAGCAGGCGATGGCCGCTCCGCCGTCCGAGGCCCATCCGCCGCGCAGACGGATGTCCTCGAGGCGGGAGGCCGGACCTTCGCCCGAGACGAAGAGGAAGCAGCGGTGCTCGTCGAGCGGCGTCCCCTGCGCGTTCACCGTGCAGACGTCGGGGTCCCTGCTCTGGGAGCGGACGGTCACCGCCTTCCCGCGGAACGAGACGTCGCGGTTCCCCTGGCCGGTGTAGACGCCGTCCTGGAGCTTGATGATCTCGCCCGACGACGCGGCATCGATGGCCGCCTGGATGGTCGGGTAGTCCCCCGTCCCGGCCGCGTTCAGGATGATGGCGGGGTCCGGGACCATGTTCTTGATGAGGTGCTCGCTCGTGTGGCTGCCGGAGTGGCCGTAGATGTCGTCGACGGCGTACCAGCCGTTCATCGAGCCGCCCCAGCCGTAGTTCAGGTGGATCTGATGCTCCGAGCCGTCGACCCGCCACCCGTCGCACGCCAGCGCGTGGCCCGGGTAGCCGTACGGCATCGGGCGGTCGCTTCCGATCTCGCTCTGGATGAGCTGGAACCACTCGTTTGAGGTGTAGTCCGCCCCGTCCTCGTAGCTCATCGAGTCGTCGTAGCGGAAGTAGGACCTGAGGACGTACGGGCCGCTCGAGAGGCTCGCGTATGAGGCGTCGTGCCCGTAGTTCATCTCGTAGGCGACTCCGACCTCGTAGCAGATCTCGGCCAGACCCGTGCTCGATCCGCTCCAGTCGTAGGCGTCCGAGAAGTCGGCGGAGAGGCTGTCGCCCGGAACGGACCCGTCGCCGTTCCACCAGTAGGTGTGCCGGCCGAACCCGTGCGGCGGCCAGGCGTGGTAGTTCATGACCTGCGCGGTGCCGGTGGCGACGCACCCGACGAGGCACCGTCCGCCGTCGCCCATGGGGCAGTCCGCGTTGTAGGGGTACTGCTGATGCCAGTTCGTGGAGAGGAGCGGACCCGTCCCGCGGAGCGGCGGCTCCATGCCGCGCTCCATGCGGGTCTCGAAGACGGCGGGCGCGACGCTCAGGCGGTCCCACGTGTCACGATGGTGGGTCGGAAACGTCTCGTCCCGCGCGGGAGGGGAGACGTCGAGGCGGCCGTAGCGGTCTACGAAGATGGAGAACTGCGCATCGAGCCGCTCGCGGACCAGCTGGACGAGACCGCGCGTGGACTCGACATCGAACGTGCCGGTCTCGCTGTAGAGCTTGACGGGAGGGAGCTCCCGTAGCGCGGTGACGACGACGAAGCCGTCCGGGTCGACGGGGAAGGCGTACGCGAGCGTCCGCCCGTCCTTCGACACGAGCGGCCCAGGTGTTCGGACTTCAGGAATCGAGCGCCCGCTCCAGCCGCCGGTCCGGCGGGCTACGGAGCGGGTCCAATTGCCGGCGACGGTCCTCACGTCGGCGGCATCGGGGATGGTCCCGAACGAGCCGTGCGGCAGGAGAAGGACGAGCAGAACGAGTGTGCCGACGGACAGCTCCCTCGCGGTCATCTCGCGGCTCCTTCCACGCTCGCTCCAGTGAGTGGGGACGCGGTGGCTGTCGAGGTTCCTGCGAACGGTATTCCGCGAACAACACAAGCTTACCACTATGTCCCGCGCAGCTCAACAGACTGCTATCCGCCTGAGGGCCCGCTGCCTCTCGAATACGACAAGGCCCCCGGCGAAAGCCGGGGGCCGTGTGGAACGCACGAGCGGTCAAACGGGGTCATGCCGCGGCGCGATGCCGGACATGTCGAGTGCTACTCTTCTTGCTTCTCCTGCTCCGGCGCATCGCTCTCTTCTGACGGTTTGGCCGGCGACCCCATCGACTTGTAGTCCTCAGGGACGACGAAGAGCGCATCGTCAACTTCTCCGACCTCGATGTTCCTGAGCGCAACCTCGCGCCTCTCGTCATACGGTACGACGAAGCGAAGAGGCACGCCCAGATCCTCCGACAGCCAGACGGTCATGAGCAGGCCGCCCGCGTTCCGGAGTTCGATCCGTTCGACCTCGTAGCCCTCGATCGTGTCGACCATCGCGGCCTCTGTGCTGTCTGCATGAGCGTGATGGTCGTGACCGCAGCCGTCCCCGTGTTCGTGGCCGTAGAACGAGACGGCCTTCTTCTGCCGGAACGCCTCGAACGGGTCGTTGACGAGATTCGCCATGGCCTTGCTGTCCATCGTCACGAACAGCTTGGCCGCGGGCATCAGGGCCGTTGTCTCGTGTGCCTCGGTGTCGACGATGAGAATGCTCTCCTGGCCTCCCTGGGCGGAGTCGATGCGGTAATGATCGCCTCCCCAGTAGACCTTCATCTCGCTCGCCTCATCGTCCACGGTCAGGATCATATCGGCCGTGAACTCGACAGCTGCGAGCGGCGCCGCGGCAACGGCGAGCACCAGCACCGCAGCGACGAGCGCGGCGGACCATGACGTTCTCGAGGTCATCCATGCCTCCTTCCGTCAGAACCCGCGGGGTTCTCTGTCACCAACTCGTGAGTGCCGCACGCTCTCCGACGGTCGCAGACCGTCACCACGGATGATAGCACGTGCCGTGTCCTCACGCTACGCAAGTCCGGGCGCATCGTCGCTCATCGTCCGGTGCGCCACGGGCACACCTCGGTCGAGCTCCGGACGGTCTCTCGGTTCCAGATCGTCCAGCCAGCCGGCGCCCGGGACGAGCGACCGCTTGAAGAGCCTGCCGTGGTCGTCCCGGTTCTTCGCCTGATGGTATCGCATGTAGATGTCGCTCCCCATGATGCCGACGACTTCGATCTTCCCCGTGCGGTGGGACATCACGTAGCGGAACCGCTTCGCGTGGCCGTCGAGCCGTTCTCGCGCGTCCTCGACGACGCGGTAGCCGCGCTTCAGTGTGACCTGAAAGCTGGACTGCACGCCGCGGACCGGTCGGCACTGGAAGACGTAGTACGGCGCCACGCCGAAACGGACGAGCCCTCTCAGGAGCTCGGCCAGCGTCTCCGGGTCATCGTTGACGCCCTTCAGGAGCACGGCCTGGTTGCTGACGACGACGCCCGCGCGCATGAGTGCGTCGACCGCTTCGGCGGCTTCATCGGTGAGCTCGCGCGGGTGGTTGAACTGCGTGACGGCGTAGAGCCGCCGGTCGGGTCTTGAATACTGCCGCAGCAGCCCACGGAGACCGGCATCCTCCGTGATGCGCCCCGGATGGACGACCGGGATGCGCGTGCCGATCCGGATGAAGTCCAGGTGCTCGATGGGGTCGAGACGGTTGAGCAGTCGGCCGATCGCGTCGGTCGAGAGCACCAGAGGGTCGCCTCCGCTCAGGAGGACATTCGTGATCTCGGGATGCTGCTCGATGTACTCGGCAGCGTCGTCGAACCGGCGGAGGATCTCCTCGGTCGGCAGGCCGACCAGGCGCTTCCTGAAGCAGTGCCGGCAGTAGACGGCGCACCGGTTCGTGACGAGCACCAGCGCGGTGCTCGCGTACTTGTGCTGAAGCCCGGTGAGCTTGGTGTTCTCTCGCTCCCCGCTCGTGTCGTACGAGCCGAGGAGCGAACGCTCGCTCGGCGACGGGATCGCCATCCTGCGGATGGGATCGTCAGGGTCGGACCAGTCGATGAGGGAGAGGTAGTACGGCGTCACGCGCATCGGGTGCCGTTCGGTCACCGCGCGGAGCGCGTCCACCTCCGTTCTCGACAGACGGCCTGTCGCCGCGAGCTCGTCCAGTTCACGGATGGTTCCTCTCAGGATTCTCCTTGTCACGTTCTGCGCGATCACCTCCCGTGGGGTGGTACTCAATGACGGTCGCCTCGGATGCATCGCGACGACGCCGCGTGATCCCGGACGACCAGGGGCCGGTCCTCGTCACGAGGACCGTTTCGTACGAGTCCCGCCGCGCCGCTTCGGCATGTTCCATGAGCAGAACAGAGGTGCTTCACGTCCCGGGGGCATCCTGCATGATCGGGACGCTCGCCGCAGGTCGGCGCGGCTCAAGGGGCACATCACTCTGGAATGCGCTGCCTCGAAGGGGCTGCCGGAACCGCGGAGCGCTGTCCGCACGGCAGCTACCTCTCATCATGCACCGTGAGAGGCCCTCTGTCAATCCTCTCGCCGAACTCCCGGAACGGCTGAGTGTTCATTCTGTGTGAGGACGCGGTGGAACGGGGTTTTCGGAGGGGGACGCAGCGAAAAACGACTTGCCTCGTGTCGGTTTGTCTGTATACTCGACGTGCCCTGCTCGCACGCAGAAGATGAGGCTTCTGCGTGCGTTGATTTGCAGGACGCTTCCGGCATGAGAGGAACGCCCGTCGCCCCGCGGCGGACGAGCCTCTCGGTGCGCGCGGCATTCATGGTGTTCCGGGCTCCGGATGTGTGGGGCGCGGGACGCCGCAACGTCAGGCAAGGACCAACGAACCGGAGATCGCCCATGAGAAGTAGCTCGCTCGTGCTTGCAGTCCTCGGCATGCTGATCCTCGCAGGCACCGCATCCGCCATCCATCCGACCATCTACGGCTACATCAAGCTCGACGCCTCGCTCGACTCGGCACTCACGAACGACGGGAACTTCGCGTACGTCGTGCTCCCGTACGTGGAGGGTGAAGAGGAGAGCGCCTTCAACATGACCGCCAAGCAGACGCGTCTCGGGATGAAGTTCGTCGCCGACGACGAGAGCGACATTGACGTCTCCGGCCGCGTCGAGTTCGACTTCTACGGCGGCGGGGGCGAGAACAAGCCCAACCCGATGCTCCGACACGCGTACCTCGAGATGGACTTCGGCAGGGTCCGGCTCCTCGCCGGGCAGACGTCGGACGTCATCTCGCCGCTCAACCCCACGACGCTCAACTACATCGTCATGTGGAAATCGGGGAACATCGGCTACCGCCGGCCGCAGATCCGCGTGTCGGCAGCGATGGAGATGGGAGACGACGCGAAGCTCATACTGGCGGGAAGTGCCAACCGCAACATGGGCGACGACGAGAACGGCGAACGCACGGGGATGCCGTCGTTCCAGGGCCGCATGGCGTTCGCGACGAGGATGATGGGCGAGAAGCCGCTCGTCGTCGGCGTGTCGGGCGTCTACGGGACCGAGGAGGACGAGGGCGGGTGCGAGTTCGACCGCACCGGTGTCTCGATCGATGCGACCGTTCCCCTCGGCGCGATGGCCGAGCTCAAGGGCGAGTACTTCACGGGCAGGAACCTGGCGGTCCACCTCGGCGGCGTCGGGCAGGGGATCGCTTACGATGAGCCGACCCGGGAGGACGACGCCTCCGAGATCGAGGCGTCCGGCTGGTGGGCGCAGCTCGCGTTCCATCCGGTCGAGACGCTGGTCATCAACTTCGGCGCCGGCATGGACGACCCCGAGCTGCCGGACTACGCCGCCGCCGACATGATCGAGAAGAACACGACCTACTACGGCAACGCGATC
>WJMD01000101.1 GCA_014728125.1 Candidatus Effluviviaceae Genus V sp. | reverse complement strand
GGTTTCAGGTATGACAGCGGGGTCGTAGTTCAGTTTGGTTAGAACGCCGGCCTGTCACGCCGGAGGTCGCGAGTTCGAGTCTCGTCGGCCCCGCCATGAACGCGAAGAGCCCACCCTCTCGGGGGTGGGCTCTTTCGGTTCCTGTCGGCTGTGTTCAGGTCTTGATGCGGCGACGGCACTCTTCGGTTTCGCCGGATGCGTGCGAAACCCGGGCCCCGGCGGCGCACCTCAATTGACTGAGGGGTAGAGCCATGGTACAATGTATGCAAAATAGCAAGTATGTGCGTATCCCTGTGACATCATCGGGAGAGATCTGAACATGCTTATGAACAGGAGTTCCAGCGTCCTGCTTCCGCTTCTTGTCCTGCTGGCGCTCGTCGTCATGGCCGTTCAGAGCGGGGCGGCACCGCTCTGGGGCGAGGTCGTGGACATCAGGGAACCCGACGGCAGGATCGTGAAGATCAGGGTGTGGGGAGACGAGTTCTACTCCGTCGGGGAGACCCTGGACGGGTACACCGTCGTACGCGACGAGTCCACGGGACTGCTGAGCTACGCGGAGCTCTCGGCCGACGGGCGGAGCCTCGTGTCGACCGGTGTTGCCGTGAACGAGTCGCCTCTCAGGAGCCTCACGAAGCACGTGAGGATCCCCGACGAGGCCGCGGCGGAGAAGGCGAGGGCCGCGCGCCTGGCGTTCGAGACGATGGCGCCCGAGCCACCCGAGCGCCCGCGCGGTGGGCGCGGCACCTCCACGGGCGCCGTCGAGGGCATCACGCTCATCATCGACTTCTCGGACGATTCGTGGACCATCCCGCCGTCGAACATCGACGACTACTGCAACCAGCTCGGGTACACAGGCTACGGGAACAACGGATCGGTTCGTGACTACTTCAGCGACGTGTCCGAGGGACTTCTGGACTACACGAACTACGTTCCCGGTGAGTACTACCGTGCCGCCAACACCAAGGCCTACTACTGCAGCCCATCTGCGCCGTACGGCGAGCGGGCGCGAGAGCTGGTCATCGAGGCCCTGACCGACCTCGACAACAAGGGGTTCGACTTCAGCCAGTACGACTCGGACGGTGACGGCATCATCGACGCGATCAACTGTTTCTACGCAGGCGACACGTGGAACGCGTGGGCCGAGGGACTCTGGCCCCATGCGAGCTCCGTGTCGTTCTTCGCCGACGGCGTCCAGGCCTGGCGCTACCAGATCTCCAACCTGGGAAGCTCGCTCAGGCTCGGCACGTTCTGTCATGAGAACGGCCACATGCTGATGGGCTGGCCAGATCTCTACGATTACGGCGGCAACTCATCCGGCGTCGGGCAGTTCTGCGTGATGTGCTCCGTAGGCCCCGGCACGAACCCGATCGAGCCCTGCGCCTGGATGAAGTACGTCGCCGGCTGGGGGGACGTCACCGTCCTGTCGAGTCCTGCCGAGGGGCTCATGCTCTCCTCCGACGGCAATGTCATGCACAAGTTCGAACACCCGTCGCTCTCCAACGAGTACTATCTCGTCGAGAACCGTCAGCGGACGGGACGGGACGCCGCGCTGCCCGATCACGGCATGGCCGTCTGGCACGTCGACACGGAGGGAGACAACTCGAACGAGCAGCAGACGCCCGAGCTTCACTACCTCGTGACGCTGGTGCAGGCCGACGGCGACTGGGACCTCGAGAACCACGTGAACTACGGTGACGGCTCCGACCTCTACGCCGGTCCGGGCTACCCGGCGTGCACACCGGATACCTATCCCAACACCAACTGGTGGGATGGAAGTGCCTCGGGCGCCTTCTTCTCGAACATCAGCGCGTCGGGCCCGACGATGACGTACGACTTCTACAACGCATCCTATACGCTGGGGCTGTCGTCGGCCATGTACGCGACCGAGGTCAGCAGTGCGGGCAGCGCCCAGTACACGGCGACGTTGAAGAACTGGAACGCGTTCACCGACACCGTCACGGTCGACATCGCCCAGGAGTTCCTGCCCGACGGCGTCCTGCCGACCGACTGGGTCGCCTCGTATCGCGAACCCGGAGGCGTCTGGATGACCGATCCTGCCGAGTTCGTGCTGGCGTCAGGGGAGGAGAAGAGCCTCGAGGTCAGGATGCTCGACAATCTCGGCACCGCGACGGGCATGGCCGTCACGACGCTGTCAGCGACAGGCCTCGGCGACGTGAGGACCGGCGCGTCCGTGTCGTTCGCCACGTTCGTCGACATTCCGTCGATCCTCCTTGTGGACGACGACAACTTCGGGGACCTGGAGACCCATCTCCAGACGGCGCTTCTCGATACCGGGTACGCGGCGCACACGTGGGACGCCGGCGCGCGCGGTCGCCCGACGCTCGAGCAGCTCTCGGCCTACAGCCACGTCCTGTGGACGACGGGCGCCGGCGACGCGGCCTACCTCACCTCCGGCGACGAGCAGAACCTGATGGACTATCTCGACCAGGGCGGCAGTCTGCTTCTGACGAGCACCGAGTTCCTGAACAGCCGAGCTCTCCCGAACGAGTTCGTCCAGGACTACCTGCACATCGACTCCTGGGCGTGCGACAATAGCGGATTCACGCTCACGGGCGTGGCGGGCGACCCGATCACGAACGGGATGTCGCTCTCGGTCATCGGCGGTCCGGTGCCGCCGGCGTGCAGCGACGCGCTCACCATCTCTGCTCCGGCAGAGCCCATCCTGACCACCGCCGTGGGCGACAAGGCGCTGCGAGTGGAGGAGAACGGTCACAAGATCGTGTTCATGGCGTTCCCGTTCGAGAACGTCAAGGTCGACGGTGCCTATCCGAACAACCAGAAGACGCTCATCGCGAGGACCATCGGCTGGTTCGAGGGGGTGACGGGGATCGACGACGAGCCCCTTCCCGGCGACCGGCTGGCCCTGAGGCAGAACGCGCCCAACCCGTTCAACCCGACGACGAGGATCGCGTTCAGCGTGCCCTCGGACGCCGACAGGGTCCAGCTTCGGGTCTACAACGTCAGGGGGCAGGTCGTCCGGACCCTCGTGGACGGCGTCCTGGAGCCGGGTCCCCACAGCGTCGTGTGGGACGGCAGAAGCGATGATGGGATCCCGCTGGCCTCAGGCATCTACTTCAGTCGCATCGAGACCGGACAGGAGTCCGTGACGAGGAAGATGGCGCTCTTGAAGTAGAGGGTTCCATCGAGCACACACGAAGGGGGCGCTGCTGTCGCGGCGCCCCCTTCGTCGTCCCGCGTGCCCTTACTCCGCCGCCTGTCCCCGTTTCGCCTTCCAGCGCATGTAGGCCATCATGCGCTTCGCCAGCCAGACCCTCAGCGGGAAGAGCGGTCCCTCAAGCTCTGCTGATACCTCCTTGAGCACGTCCGGAATGGGCACGTTCTGTGGACATCTGGGCAGACACACGCCGCATTCGGTGCAGCG
>WJMD01000100.1 GCA_014728125.1 Candidatus Effluviviaceae Genus V sp. | reverse complement strand
GCCCCGGTCCGCGATGCCAGCTCGACCGACCCGACGGCGTAGTCCTCGTTCCGATGGGTCTCGAGGATGAGGGCGATCCGCATGCCGGCCTGCGCGGCGAGCTCGAGGTAGACCTCGCAGTCCCGCCGCGGGTCGATGACGACCGCATCGAAGCGGTCTCCGACGATGTAGGAATAGTGCGCCAGCCCTTCGGCTTCGACACGTTCGAAGACCACGCTGCCTCCCTGGCGTCTATCTCGGGCTCTTGCCGGTCACCGTCGGATTATCGGGATACGACGACCACTCGGTGAACGACCCCTCGTAGATCCTGACGTTCGGATACCCGAGATACCACTTGAACAGAATGAACTCGTTCGTCGCCTCGCGTCCTGTCCCGCACGAACAGATGACGGTCTTGTCCTCCGAGATGCCGTGCCGCTCGACGATCTCCCTGATCTCTTTGTCGGACTTCAGAAGCCTGGGATTGTCCGGATGCATGAAGGACTTCCATGGGACGTTGACGGCTCCGGGGATGTGTCCCGGCTTCATCCACGGCCCCTGACCCTCGTAGACGTCGCCCGGCCTCGCATCGAGCAGGATGACGTCGTCATCGTCCTTCATCTCGCGGAAGTCGTCGTACGCGATGAAGTACTCGTCGCGAACCGACACATCGAAAGAGCTCTCCTCGACCTTCGGGAACGCCTGAACGACCTCGCGGTCCTCCGACTTCCACTTGTCTATCCCGCCGTCGAGAACATGGACGCTGTTGTGGCCGAACCGGGCCATCGAGTAGGCGACCATCACCTGCTCGAGTCCGTCGCCCCAACCTTTGAACGGCCCCTTGCCCGTGTAGACGACGACGGGTCTGTCGGCCTCGAGACCGATACGGCGGAACACCGTCTGGATCGCTTCCTCCGGAGCGTAGACGGCCGGAAGTCCCTTCTTCGGAACACGAAGCAGTCCTTCGTTCATGTAGACGGCGCCCGCGATGTGCTCCTTGATGTAATCGTGGACGTTCGGCTGACAGTCAACGAGCGCCACTCCGTCGCCGACGTGCTCAGCCAGCCACTCGGTCGACACGAGCTTCACCACGCCGCTGCCGTGGGGGTATTCCCTGCTCATTCTCGCTACCTCCTCCAGTGGGTCGTCAACAGACGGCCGCCAGCCGCCGCGAGGTATCACCGTACGTGCTCGGATGCGCAACGGGGGAAGGAGGTTCCGCTACTCCACGCCGACGTCGCGTGTGCTCTGCCAGAGACCGTGAATGTTGCAGAACGACATCGCGATGAGCGTGCCCGGCTTGTCGGTCTTCATCAGCACGGTCACGCCGTGGTGCGTGTAGACCGTGCTGGAGTCGGGACCGTCGGTCGACGCACCGTGAGCGCTGAACTCGCAGTTCGCGATCTCGTACGGGAACTTCTCGTCCTTCGGCTGGAAGAAGAGCCGGATCCACCGGATGTGGTGCGCCGTCGTGTTCGGGTGGTCGACCTCCTTGCCCACCGTGACCGTCACCGGGGTGGGCGTGCCCTTCGTGAACGGCTCGTTGCAGTCGATGACAGGGACGTGCTTCTCGTTCTTCCAGTCGTCCGTCTGGAACAGCGTGCCGATGTTCTCCATGGCATCCTCCCAATCGTCTCCCCGCGGTGCCGCCCGGAACGTCATGCCCCGCTCATGGGCACCGCATTTCTTTCTACATCGAATGATTGGTAGACTACATGATAGCCCGACACCATGCAAGTGGAGATTCGGAATCGTGTATTCAGCGGTCCCACATGCGCCGCAGCATCACGTTGGGCAGCGGCGGCACACCGAGAGGCGTTGCCGCCACCGTCAGCACCGTGTCGGCTCCGACCACCCGTACCGCTTCGGGGAGAGCGATCTGATCGTGCATTGACAAAGTCCTTTGAGGAACGTATTATTCGACGTGTGAGCTTTTCTTATAGAAAAGGACATGGAACGCCGCGTTGTCAACACTCCGACGACGAGCGTCCACGCATCCTGACCGACATCCACGAGAGGACATGCCGATGGCGTCGAAGAGCAATGGTTGCGGTGAGCGGATGATCTGGGCCATACGGAGGATCATCAGGACGGTGGCCGTGCACTCCAGGCGCCTCGCCGTCGAGCACGGTATCACGGGACCGCAGCTTTCCACCCTGAACGCGCTGCAACGTGCCGGCACGTTGACGGGGACCCAGATCGCCGACACGCTGCTCCTGAGCCCAAGCACCATCGTCGGCGTGCTCGACCGCCTGGAGGAGAAGGACCTGATCGAGCGACGGAGGGACACGAAGGACCGCAGGCGCGTGCTGGTCACGATGACGCGGAAGGGGAGGGAGCTCGTGCGGAAGGTGCCCCACCCTCTCGAGAACTCCCTCATGACGTCGCTCCGGAAGATCCCGCGCTCCAAGAGAGAGGACATGGCCGACACGCTGGAGCGGATCGTCTCGCTCATAGGAGCCGAGGACGTGAGCTCCGGTCCGCTCGACGACGTCGACATCCAGAGTCACAGGAGAACGCGCGGGCGGTCGCGGTGACGTCGACCGGACGCCGCCCCGATGTCCCGTCGCTCTTCACCGATCTCTACGAACTGACGATGGCCAGGGCCTATCTCGAAGAGGGGCTCACGGGCTCGGCAGTCTTCCAGCTTTTCTACCGCGACCTCCCCGGGAACAGGAACTACATTGTCGCGTACGGTGTCGAGGACGCGCTCGATGCCGTCGAGCATCTCGCCTTCTCCGACGATGATCTCGACTACCTCGCCACACTCCCGGCGTTCCCGCAGTCGTTCCTCGACGTCCTGGCCGACCTCCGGTTCACCGGGAGCGTCCGCGCGGTGCGCGACGGCACGATCATCTTCCCGAACGAGCCGATCATCGAGATCGAAGCGCCGATCGTCGAGGCTCAGATCCTGGAGACGATCGTCCTCAACCGGAGCCACGTGGGCTCCGTCCTCGCCTCGAAGGCGGCCCGCGTCGTGTCGGCGGCCGCCGGCCGGAACGTCGTCGACTTCGGCTCCAGGCGGGCGCACGGGACGGACGCAGCCCTGATGGCCGCGCGCGCCGGGTACGTCGCCGGGGTCGCCGGTACTTCGAATGTGCTCGCGGGCAGACTCCACGGCATCCCCGTCGTCGGGACGATGGCCCACAGCTACGTTCAGGCCCACGACAAAGAAACCGAGGCCCTGCGCCGTTTCGCGGAGATCTACCCAGGGACGACACTGCTTGTGGACACGTACGACACGCTGCACGGCGTCAGGGAGGTCGTGAGACTGGCCAGGAGGATGGGCAGCGACTTCACGGTCGGGGCCGTCCGGATCGACTCCGGCGACCTGATCGCTCTCTCGAAGGAGACCCGCCGGATCCTCGATGAGGGCGGGCTCCGGGACGTTTCCATTCTTGTTTCGGGCGGGCTGGACGAGTACGCGATCAGGACCATCCTGGACGCGGGCGCGCCCGTTGACGGCTTCGGTGTCGGCACGAAGATGGTGGTCTCGAAGGACGCGCCCGACCTCGATCTCGCCTACAAGCTGGTCCTGTACCAGGACGCTCCACGCATCAAGACCTCACCCGGCAAGCCGATCTACCCCGGAAGAAAGCAGGTGCTGCGCCGAATCGAGAACGGACGGATGGTCGGCGACCGCATCGTCCCCGCCGGCAGCGACACGGACGGGGAATCACTGCTCTCGACCGTCATGCGGGACGGGCGACGCGTGGGAGATGCCTCTGCGGGCATCGAGGCCGCCCGGCTCCACTGCCGTGAGCAGCTCTCGCTCCTCCCGCCGGAGCTGCTCGCTCTGGAGACCGCGATGCTCCCCTACCCGGTTGAGCTGAGCGGGAGCATCAGAAGCGCCCGCCGTGCACTCACCGACGAGCTTCCCTGAGCACGCACATCAGAATCTCAGAACGGCCGCCAGGTGTCCGTCACCCGGAACGCGGTCCGGGGGCACCACGTAGACCTCTCCTCTCGTGGCGAACGTTCTGACGGCGGCGAAATCGATGAGTTCGAGGTTCTCGTCGGTCGAGCTGTCGTGCCGCGTGACCTCGACGGCCTCCGGGTCGAACGTACCCCACACGTGCTCGCCGCGGGCCGCGAAGAGCGTTCTCACACGCCCCTCGTGCGCGCAGGCCACGACGTCCTCGAGCCCGGTGACTGCGAGGTCACTTCGCTCCCCATGAAGCTGTGCGAACTGTTCGAAGGCCTCTCTGAGTCCCTTGAGGAAAACGGGTTCGACGATGCTCCAGGTCCGTTCGTGCAGCTCCTTCCCCGACATGTGGTCCGGGTTGCCTTCGGCCTCTCCGTCAACCAGATGCGAATAGGTGTTGACCCCTCTGTAGCAGGCCAGAAGGTCCTTGACTCCGGCGAGCACCAGTGGCGCGTGCTCATCGGCGAGGACGTCGTGGAGCCCCTTATCGACCTTCTTCAGAAAGCGGATCGTGTTCGACTCCTCGTCGTCCGTGCCGACACCGTGGCCGTGGAACATCGCTCTGCGGTCGGGGCCATTGCTCGACTGCGAGGTCCCCGTGTGGAACTGGAGCTGGCTCTCGGGGTCGTCGAATCTCAGGGCCTCCGCGAGGCTCGTCGGAACGGACTCGAGGTCGACCTCGCTGACGGAGAGTCTCGACGCTTGGAAGAGGCGGACGCTGTTGCGGCTCAGGGCCAGTACGAAGTACCGGCAGTCCGTGGCGAGAAAGCCGATCAGCGGCTTCAGGAGGTAGCGCGGCGAGACCGCGGCCACCGGCTCGAAGGACGCGGGCAGTCTGTAGGTCTTCATCACGTCCGCGTCGGCCAGCACCGCGAGCCCGTCGCTCCGCGCCTCCCAGAACGCGTCGCTCTCCACGAGCTTCATGAGCGGCGAGACGATCGGTGTGATCTCGTCCCGCCGGTGATCTGACGCCTCCAGCCGGTCCTGAACCTCGCCCACGAGGTTCTTCAGCCGGATGCGGTCCTGCTTGACGTCGGGAGCCGTCCGGTGTGTCGGCATGTAGATCGAGATCTTCGGCCCGTCGTGCGCCGATGCGAATCGTCCGAGATCGCCGGTGGTGATGAGGTCCATGCTGCTCCCTTCCGTTGTGATACCGTGTCGTCGAAGTCTGCCGTCGAACGTCCCGCGGATGCCGCCCCTGGCTCAGGGCTTGACGTAGGCGAAGCCGTCCTGCTGGAGCGCCGCGATGTCCACGATGCCCGCGGGAACGACCTCCCAGGCATCCGGCAGGTCGGATCGTTCGATCTCGTAGTACCGCAGCGCGTTGCCGCACACCCTGAACGTGACACCACGCCGTTTCAGTTTCTCGACAACGCCCCCGGCCTTCTCGTTCTTCCCGGGCGGGAGGAGCTTGACGACGCCGCCGTTCGCGACCAGCACGACCTGGGCCCTGTCCTCCCCGACCTCGTCGAGCAGGTTCCGGATGTTCGCGAGCGCCTCGATCAGCCTGGCCTCGTCCTCGAGGTTGACGTGGACGACCAGCTTCGTCCGCATGTGTCCTCCCTGTGGTCGCGTCATGGCCGCGACCGGCTGCATCGCCGATCGCACGGAACGGTCACGACAGCCCGTGAAGCTCCCGTCCGATGGCGGCGTCGAAGACCACGTCCGTCTTGTAGGGCTCGTAGGAACCGTCGGACGCCGCGTCTCTGGTGCGCGAGAGAAGCTCCGCGCGCGCCCCGCGCTCCATGGCCGTCCACGCCCGCGCCGTCTCCACGTTCTCCGTCAGGTGCGCCATCGCGTCCATGCCGGAGATGACGGTCGACACGGGAAGCGACCAGACGTACGACAGCGCCTCGGCGGCCGTGACCGTATCGCTCTCCAGGATGTGCCCGCCGGCCAGCGGTTTCATCCCGAGAACCGCGATGCCGCGCTCCTCGAGGATCGGCAGTATGGTCTGCTCGAAGCTCCTGAAGTGCGCGTCCATCACGTTGAGCGGCATCTGCACCGCGTCCCACGCGAACCCGGTGTCGAGCATGCGACGGTGGATCGCCGGGTCCTTGTGACCGGTGAACCCTATGTAGCGCACCTTGCCGGCCCGCTGCGCCGCCACGGCGGCCTCGATGCCGCCGCCGCGGGCGAAGATCATGTCCGGGTCGTCGTTGTAGATGACCTCGTGGAACTGCCACAGGTCGATGACGTCGGTCCGAAGCCGCCGGAGGCTGTCCTCGAGATGGCGCTCGGCCGTGGCCCGGTTCCGTCCGTGGTGCTTCGTCATGAGGAAGACGCGATCCCGGTACCCGTCCTCGAGCGCGCGCCCCATGAGCTCCTCGGCACGTCCCTCGTGGTACTCCCACGCGTTGTCCATGAAGGTCACGCCCGTGTCGATCGCGGAGCGGACGAACTCGATCGCATCCCGGTCCTCCCGGAAGTGAGCGATGTGCGCGCCGCCGAGACCCAGCATGGAGACGCGCTCGCCCGTCGAGCCGAGCTGCCGTTCAGGAACAAGCGGATCGTCTGGCGACATCTGCGTCGCCTCCCTTCGATTGCTCGTGGTGCGTGTGAGGTCGGCCCGCCGGGCACTACCGCTGCTTGGCGAGCGAGGAGATGATTGTCCTGAGGAATGCCGGAAGGTCTGCAGGGGTTCTGCTCGAGATGAGATTGCCGTCGCGCACGACCTCCTCGTCGAGCCACTCCGCGCCGGCGTTCCGCATGTCGTCCCTGATGGAGAAGAACGACGTCACCTTGCGCCCCTCGAGGATCCCCGCCGACACGGGCACCCACCCGCCGTGGCAGATCCAGGCCACGACGGCTCCCCGCTCGTGAAGCGACCTGACGAAGTCGAGAAGCGACGCGTGCCGCCGCATGCGGTCCGGCGAATACCCTCCGGGTATGACGACCGCGTCGAAGTCGTCGGGCGACACGTCGTCAATGGATGCGTCGGGTCTGACCGTCAGGCCGTGCTTCCCGCGGTACTCATCCTCACCAGTTCCCACGACCGTCACCCGGGCCCCCGCCTCCCGGAGCCTGATCGCCGGGTAGAAGAGCTCGAGGTCCTCGAAGAGGTCCTCGGCAAGGACCGCGACGCGCGTGCCGTCGAGTTCCACTGACGTCCCTCCATCTCTCTCTACTGGGCCGACCGCTCCGTCTTCCTGGCCGGCCGCGTTCTCTCGATGCCCTCGACGGTCGCCCGGTACCTCTCGTGGATCATCTCCCGGTCGAACTCACGGAAGGTCGCGAGCATCGTGTCCTTCTCCTCGTCGGAGAAGTACCCCATGGAGGCCGGGAAGAAGCGCTCGTCCTCCTTCGTGATATGCTGGGGATAGAGGGCGACGATCTCACGGAGCGTCCTGATGATCTCGTCGCCGGAACCGCCCGGCGAACTCTCCGCTCCCAGTCCTGCGCCCTCGAGCGCGCCGACGAGCGCGCGCGCTCTGACATGTTCCTCCTCGAGCTCCTTCATAAGGGCCATGTCGTCGTCCGAGAGGTCGCGCTCCCTGAGCTCCCGGAAGAGAATGTCCTCCTCCTTGCCGTGATGCGTGCGGTCGGCGTACGTCCGCATGAAGTCGACCATGTCGCGGATGAAGTCCGTGTCGATCGGCCCGCCGTTCTCGATGCGGTCGGCCTCGCGCCGCGCCAGATCGATCATCCGCTCGATGAGCCGGTGCTCGATCATGAGCGGTCCGATGGGTAGCATCTCTCCTCCTCGACCTTGTGTGACTCCCCGAGCACCGTCACGGGGTCACCGAGCGTGTCCTCGATGTAGAGCATCTGCACGGTGATGATCACGACGGCCGCCAGGGGCGTCGCGACGAGCACCCCGAGGCTGCCGTAGAGAACGCCCATGATGATCTGCGACGAGATGATGAACGCCGGGCCGAGCGATACGGCTCTCCGCTCGATGAGCGGCGTCACGACGGAGCCCTCGATGCTCTGGACGATGATGTAGACGAGAACGGCCCAGATCGCCTTGATCGGATCGTCGCCGAGCGCGATCAGGATGCCGGGTATCGCCGCCGCGAAGGGGCCGATGTACGGCACGAACTCGAGGACGGCGGCGATGAATCCGAGCGCCCACGGGAACGGGACACCCGCGATCGACAGCCCGAGTGTGACCAGTCCGCCGACAAAGACCATGGCGGCGATGCGGCCGATGAGCCACCGCCTGAGCATTCGTACGACGGCGCTCAGGACCTCCCAGGCCCTGTCGCGCTTCGAGAGCGGCACGAGCTTCATCAGCCCGCACGCGTAGGTTCTCGGCTCGACGGCCAGCCAGATCCCGACGAAGATGATGATGAAGAAGCTGACGACCCCGCCGATGATCGTCGTGAAGAAACCCGTGATGCCCCGGACGGCCTCCAGGTTGAACGAGAGCCCCTCGCCCGTGCCTCCGCCGGGGATCAGGCGGCGTCCCCACTCGTGCGTCGCCAGCCACTCCTCGACGGTCTGCGACACCTCGGGCAGCCGCTCGACGAGCTGTGACACCTGCTGCCCGATCTTGGGACCGATGAGCCACCCGGCCAGCACGGGGATCGCGATGACGCCGGCCGCCGCGAGCCCGAGAGCCAGTCCCCGCCGCATCCGTGTCCGCTCGACGAGCCCCGTCGCGGCGGCGTCGAGGAACACGCCGAAGAGCATCGCGACGAAGAGAACCAGGAGCATCCGCGCCAGCGGCTGCAGGAGATGGAGACCGATGAGCACGCCGACGCCGATGGCGGCTGGTATCAGGAAGCGCCTCAGCTGGAAGCGCGCCCGGGAGGTGTCACTCGTCACGTCGACCTCCTGTTAGGACAGCAATGCTTCGTACTGAACATATATCACCCGCGGCTCTGTTGCAAGGGGAGTTCTACCGGACCGCGCATCGTCCGGCGCTAGTCGGGCGCGGGGATGACGACGCTGACCGCCCCGGAGAGGAGCCTGGCATCGAGCGGCGTCTCCCCTATGACGTCACCGTCGGCCTGCACGGGCAGCTCATCCTCGCATTCGACGCGCACCGTGTCGCGCGCCACGAGGTGGATCACACCCGGCTCCGCCGTGTTCGACCCCCTGAGCACGTTGAAGACCAGCAGGGGGTAGTCACGGGCCGTCTCGGTCGCCACCACGAAGACATCCATCCTCCCGTCGTCGAGGCGCACGCTCTTCTCCCACGGCAGCATCATGTTGGCGAAGACGCCGCTGTTCGCGATCGCGACCTCGGTCGCGCTGAAGGTGTGCGGGACGCCGTCCACCGTGATACTGAAGCGGCTCGGCTCGACCGACCCGATCTCGCCGAGTCCGCTCCAGAGATAGGCGGCTGGTCCGAAGATCCGCTTGTGGACGGCCGCCGTGTCCCTGGCGACGTACGCGCTGATGCCGATGCCGAGGCTCATCAGATAGGTGTCGCCGTTCACGTCGAGCGCGTCGATGCACTTGTTGGAGTGTTCCTCGAAGAGCAGGTCGACCGCGGCCTCGGGATCGAGCGGTACGCTCAGGTCCCGCGCCACGATGTTCCCGGTACCGAGCGGTACGATCCCCAGAACGGCGTCCGTACCCCGCACGGCCGCCGCAGCGGCCGCCACCGTCCCGTCGCCGCCCGCGGCGACAATGACATTGGCACCGTCCGCTACGGCCCGCCGCGCGGCTTCGGCGATGTCCTCATTCGGCCCACAGTCGTGCAGTGTCACATCGAAGCCGGCGGCAGTCCACTGCAGCAGGCGCTTTCTCACTACGCCGGCGTTGCCGGCACCGGAATGGGCATTGACGACCACGAAGACGCTGCGCGGCTTCGCATCATCGTTCCGTCGCGAGGCTGTTGCGTCAGGCTCTGCGCGCATCGACTCTCCTGATGAGTTCGTTGATGATCGCCTCGTACAGACGCTCGCCCAGCACGGCGTCCTCGACGTCGGTCTCGATGTTCGGGTTCTCGTTGACCTCTATGACCATCGCGCGCCCGTCGACCTCCTTGATGTCGACTCCGTAGAGACCGTCGCCGATGAGCCGGGCCGCGTCAAGTCCCAGCTCGACGATGCGTTCCGGTGCGTCCTCCACCGCCAGCGTCTCCCACCCGCCCTCGGTGATCTGCCCCTCCTCGTGACGGATGATCTGCCAGTGATCGTCCGACATGAAGTACTTGCAGACGAAGAGCGGCCTCGCGTTCAGAACGCCGACGCGCCAGTCGAACGGGGTGTAGGTGTACTCCTGCGCCAGAATGAGATCGGAGTGTCTGAACAGCTCGGCGGCCTTCGCCTCAAGCTCGGCCCTGTCATCGACCCTGAAGACGCCGCGGGAGGACGATCCATCCGGGATCTTGAGAACGACCGGAAACGGGAGCTCACGCTCTATGCCGCCGACGCCGTCGCTTCGGAGCACGAGGGTCCGTGGCGTCGGGACCCTCCTCGTTCGGAGAAGCTCGGCGAGATAGACCTTGTTCGTGCATCTGAGGATCGAGTCCGGCGAGTCGATGACGGGCATCCCTTCGATCTCGGCCCGCTTCGCGAAGCGGTAGGTATGGTCGTTGATGGCGGTCGTCTCCCGGATGAAGAGGGCGTCATACTCCGTGAGCCGCGCGTAGTCGCGCTTCTCGATGAGCTCGACGTTCACACCCATCTTCCGCCCGACCCTGACGAAGATGTCGAGAGCGTCGCTGTACGACGGAGGAAGCTCCTCGTTCGGGTTCCTGAGGATCGCGATGTCGTACCGGTAGGTTCGCGGCGCGCGGTCGCCGCGCCATCGCCGACTCGAGTAGTGAGCGAAGGCCCGGCAGAAGAGCTGTCTGCTGTCGTCATCGAGACCGGAGAGCGAGAGAGGCCTGGCACCCGCGATCCGCCATCGCCCCTGCAGCTTGAAGCGCACCCTGAGCAACGGAATCCGAAAGACCTCGAAGAGCTGGCGCGCGAGTTCGGACATCTCGGGACGCGCGCACCGCCCGAAGAAGATGTCGAGTTCAAGCTCACTCTCCTCCCCGTTCGCGCTCCGGCCCAGGGACCGCTGAAGCAGGTCGTCCACGTCCCCGAGCTCGAGCATGTAGATCGAACGGCTCGCGATATCGTTGATCTTGCGAACCGTGGGGATGACCCGCTGCCGCCGGGCCTCGGCGAGGAGAGAGCAGTAGTAGCCCACGCTCAGATAGCGGTAGCTGGAACAGAGGTTGACGACCTTGAGATCCCGCCGGTCGGTCCCCTCCTCGCCGGCAAGGTACGTGCCGGCTTCCACGACGCGGACATCGGGGTAGTCCTCCGTCCAGTCCGCGATTCTATCGACGACCACCAGCCTGTTCGGCATGGCCGGACTCCTCATTGCGACCCGAACCGAGCCGCTTGCTGTAGCGCACAGCCGTTGCCCCGTCCTCGTAGTAGTCCTCGATCGTCCGGAAGGGCTCGTAGCCGCACGATGCGAAAAGCGCTCGGCTCGCCTCGTTGTCCTCCCGGATCTCCAGCCGTATCTCGCCGATGCCGAGGTCTCCGACGCGGCGCTCCGCCGCCTCGACGAGACGACGGCCTATGCCCCGGCCTCTGCGGGCGGCATCGACCGCCAGCGAGTAGAGGCGCGCCCGGTTCGAGGAGGCTCGGACAAGCAGCAGGATGTACCCTGTGACGTCTCCGCCCGCCTCGTCGACCAGGAAGACGGCCGTCGCCGACCCGAGCAGACGCCGCAGGCTCGACCGCGACATCCTGTCCGTCTCGAACGACGTGTCCTCGAGGCGGAGCAGGGCGTCGAGGTCGTCGGTCGTCGCGTCCCTGATCACGGTGTCACTTCCTCCTGTGCAGGAACTTCGTCGCCCTTCTCAGATTCGCTCGGTTCGCGACCAGAAAGACGCGGTCGCCCGAACGCACCACCGCGGAGCCGCGTGGAATCAGGAAGTCCTCCCCCTCGCTCCTGTATATGCCCGTGATGACACACTCCTCGGGGAAGGTCTCGTCGGCGGCGATCTCGCTGACCGTCATGCCGTCGACCGCCGCGTTCTCCGGCACGCTGTCCACAACGATCGCCGCCTTTCCCGCGCCGAACGCGGCGACCTGCCTGAGGTGAGGCTCGTCGATCTCCAGGAGCAGCTGATTGACGAAGACGTCCACGATGTGACTCGTCGCCGAGACACCGGCCTCCTTATAGGCGCTCTCGTAGCGCGGGTTCCGCATGCGCGCGATGACCCGCGGCGCGCCGAGGCTCTTCGAGAGGATCGAGAACGCGAGATTGTCCGCGTCGCTTCGCATCGTCGCGACCGCGATGTCGGCGCGGTCGGTTCCCGCGTGTTCGAGGGTGTCCACGCTCGTCGCCGTACCGCATACGACCTGGACTCCAAGGTCCGCCGCCAGCCTCTCGCACACCGACCGGTCCTGGTCGATGACCACGACGTCGTGACGCGCCTCGGCCAGTCGTGCGGCCAGCGTGCTTCCGATCAGCCCGGCTCCGGCGATGACGACGTACATGCGTTACCTCCAGGTTCTCGGGTTCAGAATGAGCAGGAGCGGCAGGATCTCCAGTCGCCCCGCCAGCATGCCGAAGATGTAGGTCACCTTGACGACGGAGGGAAGCTCGGTCATCTCGCCAGCCGAAATGTAGCACGGACCGATGTTCCCGAGCGCCGAGAACATCCCACTCGCCGACGCGAGGGCGCCGTGCCCGGTCAGGACGGCCGTGATGAGCCCCCCGAGGCCCAGAAGCCCTATCCACGCGAAGAAGAGCGCCCCGACACGCCGGAGCTCCTCCTCGCGTACGATCTCGCCGTCGAGCACGATCGGCTGGATCGTGTCGGGACCGTAGATGAACCGCCGGAGCTGCCTCCCCACCATCTTCCAGAGAATGCCGAGTCTGAGGACCTTGACGCCGCCTCCGGTCGAGCCGACGCACCCTCCGATGAGCATGAGGGCCAGAAACACCTGCTTCGCGGCCTCGGGGAAGTACCCCGTCCCGATGTCGCGTGTCGCGAACCCGGTCGTCGTGAAGATCGACGACGCCTGGAAGAGCGACGTCCTGAAGAGCCCACCCGCGCTCTCCGACCCGAAACCGAACGTCAGCCCGTGGTCGAGCACGATGAGGCCGGTCGACGCCGCCAGGATGCCCCAGAAGAGACGCATCTCGTACGTGTCCCAGAGAGCGCTCAGCTTCCCGGTCAGCAGCCGCGAGTGCACGACGAAGTTGATGCCCCCGAGAAGCATGCCGACGATGACCGTGTACTCGATGAGCGTCGCGTTCGGGTACCCCGCCTGCGCATAGAATCCGATGCTCGCGTCGTGCGGCGAGTAGCCCCCGGTCGAGAGCGCCGTCATGGAGTGTGCCACGGCGTCGAACGGTCCCATGCCCTCGAGTACGAGAGCAAGGGCGATGAGCGCCGTGTATCCAGCGTAGATGATCCAGAGGATCCGGAGCGTATGGAAGAGACCGGGCGCCGGGCGCTTCGACGAGATCTTGTGGCTCTCCGCCGTGAACAGGGCGTGCGCTGACCCGCCCATGAAGACGATGGCCAGGAAGAACGCGAGGATGCCTAAGCCCCCCAGCCACTGGATGAAGGCTCGCCAGAAGAGGATGCTCCGCGGCATGGCGTCGAGCCCCTGGAGCATCGTGATGCCGGTCGTCGTGAGGCCGCTCACGGTCTCGAAGTAGGCGTCGAGGAACGAGGTCCTCAGAACGAACCAGATGGGGATCGCGCCGATGGCCGACACGACGATCCACGCGAGCGCCGTCAGGATCATCGCGCGGCGCGCGTCGATCGGGTCCGGGCGGACCTTCCGGCCGAGCAGCAACCCCAGGGCCACAGACCCCACGACCGGGAGCCCGAACCCCAGGAGGCGCAGCGGCTCCTCCCCCGCCCGCCACTCGAAGAGCTGAAAGGCGAGAGGAGCTATCATGGAAAGACCGAACACCCAGGTGATGACACCCAGGTGCTCGAGGACCGGTCGGAAGTACTGGAGTCGATTCCGCATACGGCCCCTCGGAGTCGGTGGCCGCGTGGAGGCCTACTCGTTGACCTGCGAGTCGAGTTCCTTGCCGTCCTTCGTCGAGACGATGCGGAACTCTTCTCTGTCGAGCTTCTCGTCGTCGCGGACCTCGATGGAGCGGCGCGTGTCCCGCTCGAGGCTCTTCAGCCTCCGCTGGTTCTCCGACATGATGTGCATCGCCATCTCGGGCGCGACGAAGAGACGCAGTCGTCTGATCCTGTGGGTCGATGCGACCCTTCGCACCGCCCGCTCCATGAGGAGCAGGATCGAGTCGCGCGACAACACCTTACCCGTGCCCTCGCACTCGGGACAGGCGTCCGTGTACTGGTGCAGGAGGCTCGGGCGCACCCTCTGGCGCGTCATCCTGACGAGCCCGAGTTCCCCGATCGGGAACACCTTGCTCCGAGCGCGGTCCCTGGCCAAGACCTTCTTGAGCTCCTGGACGACCTTCTCGCGGTTCTCCTCGGTGGCCATGTCGATGAAGTCGACGACGATGATGCCGCCGATGTCCCTGAGCCTCAACTGGCGCCCGATCTCGCGCGCCGCGCCGAGGTTCGTCTTGAGAATCGTCTCCTCCTGGTTCTTCTTGCCGGTGTAGCGCCCGGTGTTGACGTCGATCGAGGTCAGGGCTTCGGTGTGGTCGATGACGATGTAGCCGCCCTTCTTGAAGTACACCCGGCGCCGGAGCGTCTTGTCGATCTCGCCCTCGATCTCGTAGGCGTCGAAGATCGGCGTCTTGTCGCGATAGTACTCGACGCGGTTCCTGAGCTTGGGGTCCACGCTTCTGAGATACGACTGGACCTCGCGGTAGCCCCGCCTCGTGTCGACGACCAGCCGGTCGACGTCCTTCGTGAACACATCGCGCACGAGCCCGGCCGTCAGCCCCATCTCGGTGTGGGCCAGATACGGTGCCTTGTGCTTCTCCGCGCGCTTGTTGATGCGTTTCCACTGCCGGATGAGATACTTGAGGTCGCGCTTGATCTGCCGCTTGCTGGCGTTCGCCGCCGCGGTTCTGACGATCAGTCCGCCCCAGGCGGGACGGATCTCGCGGGAGATCTGCTTGAGACGCTCCCGCTCCTCGACCTCCTCGATCTTGCGCGACACGCCGATGGCGCCGGAGAACGGCACGAGCACGAGGTAGCGCCCCGGCATCGAGATCTGCGTCGTGACCCTCGGGCCCTTCGTGCTGATCGGCTCTTTCGTCACCTGGACCATGATCTCCTGCCCCTTCTGCAGGAGGTCCTGGATCGGCGCGTCGGGCGCGACCATCCGCTGTCCGTCCTCAACCTCGTACGACTCGTCGGAGACGAAGTCGGCGAACTCGGCCGTAATGTCGCGCATGTCGGAGACGTGCAGGAAGGCACTCTTCTCGTGACCGATATCGACGAACGCCGCCTGCATCCCTGGCAGAACGGCGCCGACCTTCCCCTTGTAGATGTTGCCGACGATGCGGTCGCCCTCGCCCCGGTCGACCATCAGCTCGACGAGTTGATGGTCCTCGAGAACGGCGACGCGCGTCTCGCCGGGCGCGTCGTTTATGATGATTTCCTTGTACACACTGCTCCTTGGCGATGTTCTATATGAACCGGCCTCACGTCCGGCCGGGCTCCGTCACGGGGTCCAGTATAGCCGCGTTACGCAACAGGCTCAAGCCCCGGCCCTACTGACCGGTCCTTCAGTAACTCGGTCCTGTGAACGGTGGCCAGAAGCGCCGCGTCGGGCTCCTCCCGCTCGATCAGCTGCAGGACGTCGGACGGCCGGAGTGCGCCTTTCTGCCCTATGCCGAGGCGCATTCTCAGCACGGGCGGGTCCTCCTCGACGAGCTCGAGCGAGAGAATACCGTCCTTCGGCCGCACGGTCTTCGGGCCGCTGCCCCGCAGGACCTCCGCCTCCTCCGTGCTCTGGACCCTCTCGATGGCGGCGCGGACACCGTCGGCGCCCAGCTTCTCGAGGACCGGCGCGTTGCGGATCGAGTAGTCGGCGGCCTGCGCCTCGGCCGCGACGGCGGTCTTGCTGCGAAGCGGTCGGGCCTCGAGCACGACCAGACCCTTCGGGAGCCCGCGCCCGATGCTCCGGAGCACATCGTCGGCCTCGACCGACCTCGTGAAGTCGACGTCGAAGAACTCGGCCTCTCCCGTGGCGCCGACCGGCAGCGACGGTCCGAACGAGAGCCTCGGGTGCGGGTTGAAGCCTTGCGTGTAGGCGACCGGGAGTCCCGAGGTGGAGAGCGCGCGCGTCACGGCGCGGAGAATGTCGAGATGCGAGAGGAACCGTGCCTCGTCCGCCTTCGCGTACCGGACGCGGAACCTGTCGCCGCTTCCGTCCCGGGCGCGTCGCGTCCGCCGACCAAACCGCTGTGTGTCGTTCCCCGCCGCCGACGGCTCGACACGATCCGGCATCGGCCGCGCGGGCCCCTCATCGACCGGACACGCGCCGCAGTCGGTGCACACATCGTCGCGGCAGTCGGGCGTCGTCTCGCCTGCGTAGGCTCTCCGGCGCTCCGCCAGGAGGAACGCCTTCGAGACCCCGCCCGAGATGTGGTCCCAGGGAAGCGGCTCTTCAGGGTCGCGCGCCTTCAGGGTCTCGTGCCGGTCGACATCCGCCTCCTCGAAGGCGCGTGCCCAGACGGTGGCATCGAAGGTCTCGGTCCACGCGTCGAAGCGAGCGCCCAGTCTCCAGGCGGACTCGATGACATCGGCGTGGCGCCGGTTCCCCCTGGCCATCACGCCCTCCAGCGCCGAGACCTCCGGGTCGCGCGTCGAGACCTTGACGCCCTTCACGCGCAGCCCGGAACGGAGCAGACGCTCCTTCGCGGACGTCTCCTCCGGCGTGTCCTGCCGCTCCCACTGGAACGGCGTGTGCGGTCTCGGAACGAAGGGCGAGATCGAGACGTTGATGGAGGCGCTCCTCCGGACGGAGCGGGCGTGCTCCCTGATGCGCCTGACGAGTTCGGCGATGCCGCGCACGTCGTCCTCGGTCTCGGTCGGAAGCCCTATCATGAAGTAGAGCTTCACGCGGCTCCACCCGGCCTCGAACGCCGCCTCGATGGTCTCGATGATGTTCGTCTCGGTCTCGTTCTTGTTGATGACGTCGCGCAGGCGCTGCGTTCCCGCCTCGGGAGCGAACGTGAGGCCCGCCTTCCTCACGCGACCGAGACGGTCGGCCAGCTCGATGCCGAACCGGTCGGCCCGGAGCGACGGCAGCGAGATGCTGACCTTCCGGTCGAAGAGCTCCTCGTTGAGCTTCATGAGGAGTTCGTCGAGCCCCGTGTAGTCCGAGGAGCTCAGGGAGACGAGCGAGACCTCGTCGTAGCCCGTCGCGTCGATGCCGCTCCGGATGACGGCGGCGATCTCGTCGACCGGGCGCTCCCGGACGGGCCGGGTCACCATGCCCGCCTGACAGAAGCGGCACCCGCGGGTGCAGCCCCGCATGATCTCGATGGACAGGCGGTCGTGCGTCGCCTCGGTGATCGGCACAATGGGAGCGAGCGGCTGACTGCCGATACCCAGCGCGGGTTCGACCCGCCTGCAGACGACCTCGGGCGCCGCGTCGTCGAGTGGACGCACGCCCCCGGCGCCGTCCGACGCGTAGAGGGCGGGCACGTAGATGCCCGGGATACGGGCGGCGCGGCGCAGGGTCTCGTCCCTCGACCACGCCCGGGCACGCGCCTCGATGAGATGATCGGCGACATCGAGCACGGCGCTCTCGCCGTCGCCGATGACCAGACAATCGAAGAACGGTGCGACCGGCTCCGGGTTGAAGGCGTTGGGGCCGCCCCCGAGGACGATCGGGTCTTCTTCCCCGCGGTCCGATGCGCGGAGCGGCACGCCCGCGAGATCGAGCATCGTCAGGATGTTCGAGTAATGAAGCTCGTACTGGAGCGTGAAGCCGAGAAGGTCGAACGAGGACGCCGGGGTGTGCGACTCCAGCGAGAAGAGCGGGATGCCCTTCTCGCGCATGAGGGCTTCCATGTCGGTCCACGGCGCGAAGGTCCGCTCGGCGGCGATCTCGGATCGCCGGTTGAGGATGTCGTAGAGAACACGGAGCCCCAGGTGCGACATCCCGATCTCGTAGACGTCCGGGAATGCCAGCAGGAAGGTAAGACGAACGTCCCGAAGGTCCTTCCCCGGGACGTTCCTCTCTCCACCGATGTACCGGCTGGGTCTCGAGATGAGCGGCAGGACCTCGCGCTCGAGCCGCTCTCTGAGCTTGCTCATCGCACCGTCCTGCTGTGGTGTTCCCCGTCCGCGACGCTACTCAGCGAGGGCCGCTCCCCGCCGCATGGCCTCGCGGTTCATCTCCATGATCTTGTCGCCCTTGCCGGCCAGCATGACGTCGAGCGCGCCCATCAGGGAGTCGATCGACACGACGCCGAGCTTCTTCGCTACGGCCCCGAGCATCACCATATTGGCCGATCGGGCGGTGCCGACCTCCTCGGCGATGTTGTTGGCCGGGACCTTCATCACCTGAACATCGTCGCGCTCGACCTCCCTGTCGATGAGCGACGTGTTGTAGAACACCCAGCCGTCGGGCGCCACCGTCGGCTCGAATCGCACGAGCGACGGTCCGTTCATGATGAGCGCGACGTCCGGCGTCTCGACCATCGGCGACGCGATCTCATCATCCGAAACGATCACCGAGCAGTTCGCCGTGCCTCCCCGCATGGCGGCTCCGTACTGCGGGAAGAACGTCGTGTGCTTGTCCTCCATCATCCCGGCCTGCCCGAGGAGCTTGCCCATGAGGACGATCCCCTGGCCGCCGAACCCCGCGCATCTGATCCGATGTATCATCCAAAGTCCCCCGGCTTCGTGAGGCGTCGCCCCGTCGCTGCATCCCAGGGGGCGTCCGCATCCCGTCTGCCGCCGCAGGGCTCTCTCGGGTCCGCACGGCGGCAGTTCAGTTTGTCACGCTGCTACTCGGCCTCGCAGTCCCTGAAGACCCCGAGTTCATAGTGCTCGAGGAGGTTCTCACGAAGCCACTGGAGCGCCTTCTGAGGCGCCATACCCCAGTTCGTGGGGCACGGGGAGACGACCTCGACAAGGCTCCAGCCCTTGCCGTCGATGGCCGTCTGGAACGCCTTCTTCATGTGCTTCTTCGTCTGAATGACGTTCTTGGGCGAGTCGACCGCGCCGCGCGCCAGATAGGCCACGCCCGGGAGGTCGCGCACGAGCTCACAGACCCGGATCGGATGTCCCATGATGTCGGGGTCTCGCCCGAGCTGGCACGTCTGGGAGCGCTGACCGCAGAGCGTGGTCGGCGCCATCTGTCCGCCGGTCATGCCGTAGATGGCGTTATTGACGAAGATCGTCACGAAGTGCTCGCCGCGGTTCGCGGCGTGGATCGTCTCGGCGGTCCCGATGGCGGCCAGGTCACCGTCCCCCTGATAGCAGATGACGAAGCTGTCGGGGTTTCCCCGCTTCATCCCGGTGGCCACCGCGGGCGCCCGTCCGTGAGCGGCCGAGATGACGTCGAAGTTCCAGTAGCGATCGGCGAAGACGGAGCAGCCGACGGGCGCGATGCCGATGGCCCGCTCCCTGAGCCCGAACTCGTCGACGAGCTCCGCGACCATCCGGTGCGCGGTGCCGTGCCCGCATCCCGGACAGTAGAGCGTCTGCTCAGGCTTCATCGCCTCCGGCTTGGTGAAGACCTTCTCCATGACTCCTCCTAGAAGTTCCGGATGATCTCGTCGCCCTTCGAGGCCATGACCTTCTTGAGATGCTCGACGACCTCGGTGACGACGGGAACGCCGCCGGCCGTCCGGCCGTGCAGGTGAACGCGCGCGTTCCCCTCGACGGCGAGCCTCACATCCTCCCACATCTGCCCCAGGCTCATCTCGACGACCAGGAGATTCTCGACCCGGTCGGCCAGATCGCGGACCTGCTGGTACGGGTACGGCCAGATCGTGATCGGACGGAAGAGCCCGACCTTGATGCCCTCTTCCCGGGCCACGGCGAGCGCCGTCTTCGCGACACGTGCCGCCGTGCCGTACGCGACCATGACGATCTCCGCGTCGTCGAGCATGGTCTCCTCGTACCGCACCTCGTCTCTCTCGATCGCATCGTACTTCTTCTGGAGCTCGAGGTTGTGTTCCTCGAGCTTGCCCTCGCCCAGATGGACCGACGTGATCCAGATCGGCTCGGGCGTGCTCGGGTCGCCGAGGCGCCACGGCTGCTTCGTCGGCAGGTCGCCCGGGTCCTTGTACTCGTTGAGGACCAGCGGCTCCATCATCTGACCGAGGATGCCGTCGGCCGCGATCATCGACGGGTTTCTGTATCGATCGGCGACGTCGAAACCGAGCATCGTGTAGTCGTAGAGCTCCTGCACGTTGGAGGGCGCATAGCAGATGACACGGTAGTCGCCGTGGCCGCCGCCCCGCGTGCACTGGAAGTAGTCCGACTGCGCCGGCGCGATGTTCCCGAGGCCGGGCCCGCCCCGCATCACGTTGACGAAGAACATGGGCAGCTCGGCGCCGGCCATGTACGAGATGCCCTCCTGCTTCAGGCTGATGCCGGGACCCGACGAGGACGTCATCGTCCTCTGGCCCACGGCCGCGGCGCCGAAGCACATGTTGACCGCGGCGATCTCGCTCTCGCTCTGGATGAAGACCCTGCCCTCTTCGATCATCCGCTTCGACATGTACGCGGTAAGCTCGTTCTGCGGCGTGATGGGGTACCCGAAGTAGCACTGGCAACCGGCCTGTACGGCGGCCTCGCCAATGGCATCGTTCCCCCTCATGAAGACCTTCTCGCCCATAGTCGCTCCTTACTCGAAGCTCGTGACGGTTACTTGTAGACCGTGATCGCCAGATCCGGGCAGACCAGCGCGCAGAACGTGCATCCTGTGCACTTGTCCGGGTTCACGCACTCGACGGGATGGTAGCCCATCTTGTTGAACGTCTCGGCGAGTTCGAGGATGTCCTGGGGACACGCCTCGACGCAATACCCGCAGCCCTTGCAGCGATCGACGTCGATCTCGATCTTCGGCACGCAGGCCTCCTTGCGTTGAACTGTCGTGCGAAATCGGCTCTGAAAGGCTCAAACCTTGAACAATCTATCACGGGAACGGGGACGTTCCAAGGGCTTTTCGGGTTGTATGTGGGAGCTTTCGTGTGTGGAGCGAGGCTTGTCGGGGCGTCCGAAACCGGTCCCGCAGAGGTCGCGCCGTCAGCGCTCGAGCCACGCCTCCCCGCCCCACGGGAACACGACCCGCGAGACCTCACAGTGGGGATTCGACAGGAGTCCCTCGGCACGTCCGGTCGTCACAGCGATGTGCCGCACGCGCGCCAGGAGGTCGGGGTCGTCATGCCCGGGCATCTCCGCGAGGCGGACGCGCCACCGCGTCCAGCGTCTGGCGTCGACGACGTCCCCATGCCCCAGTCCCTCGAGCGTCCTCAGGATGGCTGCGCCCTCGTCGCTCCCCCGCTCGGCCACCAGGACGGCGATCTCATCGTCCCCGAGCGGGTCGCCCGTCGCGCCGGGCCTCCCCACGGCCGTGCGGTGCTTGTTCGGGTTCGCGAACAGGTTCGTCGCGCTCACGAGGTCACCGATAAGCTCGATCGCCGCGGCCTCGTCGTCGGCCTCGACCGAGAGCTCCCACACGTCGTCCCGCGCCAGGCCGCTGACGGCGTCCCCGAGCCCCATCTTGACCTGGAGCGCCTCGAGTGCAGAGCGGGCCTCGTTGTCGGTCACCTTGAGCTTCACCACGAGCTCGATGCTGTGGTTCATCGCACGGCCCCCTTCCGGCACGACGCGACGAACCCGTCGAAGACCGCCGAGCCGGGACCGGGGTCGTCGAACGCCTCGGCGCCGGCGTCGCGGCGGCGGGCTCCCCACGGTCCCTCGAGTACGGTCGGCACCTGCCCGAGCCTCGCGGCCCGCTCGGGATGCGGCATCATGGCGACGACGTTCCCAGGGGGGTTCGAGACGGCCGCGACGTTCTCCCTCGAGCCGTTCGGGTTCGAGGGGAAGCCGTCCGGGTTGCCGCCGTCGGAAGTGGCGTAGGTCATGACGATCTGGCCCTCGCGGGCCAGCGTCTCGAAGAGACCGTCGGTCCTCGAGACGAAGCGTCCCTCCGCGTGCGCCACGGGGATCGGGAGCACATCGCCCTCCCCGACGCCTAACGTCGCGCACGAACCCGCCGCCGCGACGCGGAGGTGGCACCAGCGGGCGTGGTAGCCGTCGCGGTCGGGCATCACGTTCGTCGCGAGCGCCATCTCGACACGGCCGGGCTCACACCCGGGCACCAGCCCCGACTCCAGAAGCACCTGGGCCCCGTTGTAGATGCCGAGGACGGGCTTCCCTGCCTCCGCCGCCGCGACGAGCAGCTGCACCACGGCGTCCTTCGCGGCGATCGCCCCGGCACGCACCCGGTCCTGATACGAGAAGCCGCCCGGCAGCACGTAGCCGTCGTAGCCTTCCAGGACCTCTCGAGCGTCGTTCCACATGACGATGTCGCACGCCCCGCCCGAGGCCTCGACGGCGCGGCGCGTCTCCTCCTCGCAGTTGACCCCCGGAAAGCGGATGACGGCTGCCCTGGGAGCGTTCATCGCATCACCTCCGACAGCCGCTTCAGGAAGCGGCCGCGCATGAGTTCACGCTCCACGACCGTCTCCTCCTCGAGTCCCAGCAGCCTCAGGATCGGCTCCTCGATGGTCCGCCCGACGCGGACCGCCCACGCGCCCCGGGCCCGGAGCCGCTCGAGCGCCTCATCGGACACATCCCCGGGCAGCTCGAGCACGTATCCCCCGCTCTCGCAGAAGAGCGCGCGGGCCGCCGCCTCGTTCGCGAGCGGCTCCGTGGCGCCGGCGGCCGCGCCGACGTCCAGCTCGACCCCCGCGCCCGCGTCCGGGGCCGCCGCGAGCATCATCTCGGCGACCGCGACGGCGAGGCCGCCGTCCGAGATGTCGTGGCACGAGGCGAGCAGACCGCCCTCCGCCAGCCCCGATACGCCGAGCATCGCTGCCCGCTCCTCGTCGAAGGCGACCCTGGGGACACCGGCGTCGTCGACGCCGGCGACACGGGCCAGGGCGGACCCGCCCATCTCGCCGGTGCGGCGTCCCACGAGCACGAGCGCGTGCCCCGGACCCTTCAGTCCCGTCGTCACGACCCTCGCGATGTCGTCCACCCTGCCGACCGCACAAACGATCGGGGACGGGGGGATGGCGTTGCCGTTCGACGACTGGTTGTAGAAGCTGACGTTCCCGGAGACGATCGGGATCGGCGCGCCCCCGGGCTCGGCCAGACCGATCCGTCGGGCCGCGTCACCGATGCCCCTGACCGCCTCCACGAAGTCGTGGAAGACCTCGGGTACCTCGGGACTCCCGAAGTTCAGGCAGTCGGTGAGAGCGATCGGAACCGCGCCCGTGGCGACGACGTTCCGGACGGACTCGGCCACGGCCGCCGCCCCAGCCTGGTAGGCGTCGACCACGCCCATGAAGGGGTTGCCGTCGGCCGCGACGGCCACGCCGACGCGGCAGCCGGGGATCGGCGCGACCACCGAAGCGTCGGCCTCCCCAGGACGCACGTACGTGTTGCCCTTGACCTCGCTGTCGTAGTGGTGGAAGACGTGTTCGCGCGAGCAGACGTTGATCGAGCCCAGGACGTCCAGAAGAGCCTCACCGACGTCGACGTCGTAGTCGGCCGTCCGGGGCTCGAGTTCGACGGGCCTCGATTCGGCGGGACGCTCGTAGCAGATGCCGGTCGTGATGGCCTCGGTCGAGGCGTCGCATACGACCTCGCCCCCGAGCTCGATGACGAACCGCGCCTCCGGGATGACCCGTCCGACGACCGCGGCGCGGGCGCCGTGACAGAGCTCCGGCAGCTCGAAACGGTCGTTGTAGATCGCGAGCACGTCCGGCGCGAACGCCTCCGGCACAACGAGGCAGTATCGCTCCTGCGTCTCGGAGCAGGCGATGACGGCCGGCTCCATGTCCGGCTCCGCGACGGGGACGGCATCGAGCAGGATGTGGACGCCGAGACCAGCGGCCGAGCCGAGTTCGGATGTCACGCAGGCGATCCCGCCGGCGCCCAGGTCCTTGAACCCGATCTCGAGCCCGCGCTCCCGGGCGAGTTCCAGCACCTCGACCGTCGCGACGGTCAGCATGCGCTTCAGGAAGGGGTCGGGCACCTGGACCGCGTACTTGTCCTCGAGCGCCCGCTCCTCGTCGAGGATCCTCGAGGCGAACGTCGCCCCGCCGAAGCCCGACGGGTCCGTCGGCTTCCCGACCAGGACCAGCACGTACGGCTCGTCGGCGGCGCGCGCCGGAGCGCGGCTCCGGAGGACGCGGGCCTCCTCGACGAGGCCGAGCGCGACGACGTTCACCAGGCAGTTGTCGTCGAACGCGGCGTCGAAGTAGACGTCGCCGCCCAGATTCGGGACCCCGAGGGCGTTCGCGTACTGCCAGATGCCCTCGACGACCCCGTGCGCGATCTCACGGGTGCGCTCGGCGTACCGCCCCTCGGGGTCGCCGAAGCGCAGGGGGTCGAGCACGCCGACGACGTCGGCGCCCATGCAGTAGACGTCGCGAACGATGCCGCCGATGCCGGTCGCGGCGCCCTCGTTCGGCACGACCTGCGAAGGGTGGTTGTGGCTCTCGTGCGCGATCGAGACGCACCACGTGCGCCCGTCGTGCTCGCACAGCCTGACGACGCCCGCGTCCTCGCCCGGACCGAGCACGACGTCGTCGCCCTCGGTCGGCAGATGCTCGGAGAGCACCGTCCGACTGCTCTTGTACGAGCAGTGCTCGCTCCACATGGTGTTGAAGATGTGGGCCTCGACGACGGTCGGGTCGCGGCCGACGAGCTCGGCCACGCGGTGGGCCTCCTCCAGCGTGAACGAGAGACCCTCGGCCTGGAGCCGTTCGAGGAGCTGGTCGTCCGAGGAGCCTGTCACGGGAATCGTGCGGACCGGCGCTGTGCCGGGAGCGCTCCCGGCCGATGAGGTGCGGGAGCGTCCGGCGCTCACCTGGGGACCTCCTCCAGCTTGACGTCGAAGTCGCGGCGCTCGCCGCCCCGCAGGACGGTGAGCGTGATGATGTCACCGACGCGGGCGCCGAAGATGGCCCGCCGTGCCTCCCGGATGTTCTCGACCGGGTCGCCTCCGACACCGATGACGATGTCGCCGGCCCGGATGCCCGCCCGGTCGGCCGGGCTGTCCTCCTCGACGTACGACGCGAAGACGCCCGCCGAGGCCGGCAGACCGAGCCTTCTCGCCAGCACCGGCGTGATGTCCTGCACGCGGATGCCGACCCAGACGTCCCGGACGCTGCCGTACTCGATCATCTCGTTGATGATGAGCTTTGCGACGTTGATCGGGATGGCGAAGCCCATCCCCTGAGAGCCGCCGCTCGACGTGAAGATGAACGAGCTGATCCCGATCACCTCGCCGCGCGAGTTCACGAGCGGCCCCCCGGAGTTACCCGGATTGATGGCAGCGTCCGTCTGGATCATGTCCTTGTAGACAGCGCCGGTCTCCGTCTCGGAGACGATGTCCCTGTGGACCGCGCTCACAACGCCGGCCGAGACGCTGGGGTTGGGGTCGTTCAGCAGATAGCCGAACGGGTTCCCGATGGCCACGCACCACTCACCGATCAGGAGGTCGTCAGAGTCGCCGAGGGGCGCGACCGGCAGGTCCTCGCCCTCGATCTTGAGCACGGCGAGGTCGAACCTCGGGTCGCCGCCCAGGAAGCGGGCGTCGAACTCGCGTCCGTCGGTCAGCGTGACGCGGACCTCGCTCGCCCCGCGCACCACGTGGTCGTTCGTTAGGATGTACCCGTCGGGGTCGATGACGACGCCCGAACCGAACGAATGGTAGCGCTGCTCGTACTGGCGCTCCGGAAAGGCCCCGCGAAAGAAGCGCTCGAAGAACTCGTCGCTCCGGAACGGCGTGCGGCTGACGACGCGGCGCTGGACGACGCTGATGGAGACCGTCGCCGGGCCGACACGCTCGGCGGCCTCGACGATCGCGGTCCGCCGCGACGCGTCCAGCTCGTCAGACGCGGGGCGGGCCGGTTCCTGCTCGGACGCCGGCCGTTCGACCACGGGCGTCGCCCGCGTAGCATCCTCGAGTCGCCGCGCCGTGAGATAGAGCCCGGTCGACACGCCGGCCAGCAGGAAGATGAGGGCGATGATGATGAACCTGACGAGCTTCGAGTCCAGCTGGTCCCTCCGTTCGCTCTCAGGTGTACGAGACGAACCCGGGCGCTACCTGTTCTTCACCTTCTCCCAGTCCGCCAGGAACGCCTTCAGACCCTTGTCGGTGAAGGGGTGCTTGAACATCTTCTCGAAGACCGCGTACGGCATGGTCGTGATGTGCGCGCCCTCGACCGCCGACTCGATGACGTGCATCGGGCTCCTGACGCTTGCCACGATGACCTCGGTCTCAAAACCGTAGTTCTCGTAGATGGCAATGGTCTCACGGACGAGGTCCATGCCGACCTGCCCGGCATCGTCGAGCCGCCCGATGAACGGGCTGACGTAAGTCGCGCCGGCCTTCGCGGCCAGGAGCGCCTGGTTCGCCGAGAAGACGAGCGTGCAGTTCGTCGGGATCCCCTTCTCCTTGAGGATGTGAAGCGCCTTCACGCCCTCCTTGATCATCGGGATCTTGACGACGACGCAGTCATGGATCGCGGCGAGCTTCTCGGCCTCCTGCACCATGCCGTCGGCGTCGGTGCTGACGACCTCGGCGCTGACGGGGCCGCCGACGATCTCACAGATCTCACGGACGATGTCTTCGAACTCGCCGTCCTCGCGCGAGATCAGCGTCGGGTTCGTCGTCACGCCGTCGACGACGCCCATCTCGGCGGCCTCGCGAATGTGCTGGATGTTCGCAGTGTCCAGGAAGAGCTTCACGCTGGTTCCTCCTCACTCGTAGTCGACCCGCTCCAGGTAGAGTCCGCACGCCGGAGCCGTCGGGCCGGCCCTGCCCCGGTCCATGGCGTCGAGGATGTCTCCCATCTCCCCCGCGGCGAACCGTCCGCGCCCCACCTCCACGAGCGTCCCGACGATCGACCGCACCATGCCCCGGAGGAACCGGTCGGCCCGTATGTGAAAGACGATCATGCCTCCGTATCTCGGCTCACATTCTATCGAAATAGCATCAACCCGGCAACGGTGATGCTCGGGCTCGCTTCCCGCAAGACAGAACGAGGAGAAGTCGTGCTCCCCGGCGAGCGCCTCCGTTGCCGCGCTCATCGCGTCCAGGTCGAGAGGTCCCCGCACGAACCAGCGACGGCCCCGCCAGATGGGGCTTCGGGAGCGACCCATCAGGTAGAGGTAGCTCCTGGCGGTCGCGCTGTACCGCGCGTGGAAGTCCGGGGGTGCATCCGACACGTCGTGCAAGAGGACGTCGTCTTCGAGCCTCGCGTTGACGGCGTTCCGGATGCTCGCGGCCTCGAGGTCGGTCTCAAGATCGACGTGGGCCGTCATGGCGAGCGCGTGGACGCCCGCGTCGGTCCGTCCGGCGCCCGTCACGCGGACGGCGCGCCCCGAGAGGTCCCCGAAGGCCTCCTCGAGCACACCCTGTACGGTCCGCTGGCCGGGCTGCACCTGCCACCCGGCGAAGTCGGCGCCGTCGTACTCTACGACCAGCTTGAGATGGCGATCGTGCACGCCAGGATCCCTCCCGTCAGCAGGAGCGCGGCGGCGTCCGCGTGTCCGAGCCGGAGTTCCCGGTACTTCGTGCGACCCTCCGCTCCCCGGTAGCAGCGTGCCTCCATGGCCAGCGCGAGGTCGTCGGCCCGGCGGAAGGCCCCCGTGAAGAGCGGCACGAGCACCGGGACGGCGCTTCTCGCCCGCGCGACCGGACCGCCCGAGAACTCGACGCCTCGCCCCATCTGCGCCTTCATGATGCGGCGCGCCTCGTCGAGCAGGGTCGGCACGAATCTGAGCGCGATGACCGAGATCATCACCAGCTCGTGCACGGGGATGCCGATCCGCGAGAGGGACCCGAGCGACGTCTCGAGCCCGTCACCCAGATCGACGGGGGTCGTCGTGGCGGTCAGGAGCGTGGCCGACGCCACCATCAGGCCGACCCGCCAGGCGAAGACGGCTCCCGTCGTGAGCCCCTCGACGGACAGCCACGGCGCCCACGACGCCAGAGGCGTTCCCTCGGCGAGGAGCGCGTGCATGACGAGGACGACCACGAGCAGCCACTTGAGCGCCCAGACGTTCCTCGGAATGTACGAGCCCGGCAGCCTCGATAGCCGGGCCACCGAGAGGAGCGCCGCCGTCAGGAAGGCGTACGCCCACGGGTCCCTCGTCACGAGCGCGGCCGCCAGCACGACGAGAAGCCCCAGCAGCTTGACCCGCGGGTCGAGCCGGTGGACGACCGAGCCCGACGCGTAGTAGCGTCCCAGCGTCATGTCATCGAGGAAGCTCATGTGTCCGCACCGTCCTCGAGCAGGAGCTCCGCGATCTGCACGGCGTTCGTCGCCGCCCCCTTCCTGAGATTGTCGGAGACGACCCAGAGAATCAGCCCGTTCTCGACCGACGGGTCCCGCCGGATGCGTCCCACCCACGTCGTGTCGTTGTGGGCCGAGTCGAGCGGGGTCGGGTAGCCGTCCGCGGACGGGTCGTCCACGACGGCCAGGCCGGGCGAGCGGGCGAGAAGCTCCCGCGCGGCGGACGGTTCGAGACACGCCTCGGTCTCGACGTTCACGGCGACCGCATGCCCGCGGTAGACCGGAACGCGCACGCACGTCGCCGCCATCCTGAGCCCCGGGAGCCCCAGGATCTTCCGGGACTCGCGCACCATCTTGAGTTCCTCGCGCGAGTGTCCCTCGTCGTCGAACACGTCGATTGCCGGCAGCACGTTGAACGCGATGCGGTGCGGATAGACGCGCGTGACGGCGGGTTCGCCGTCGAGCACGGCCCGGCTCTGCTCGGTCAGCTCCTCTATGGCCGCGGAGCCGGTTCCCGAAACCGACTGGTAGGTCGAGACCACGACGCGGGAGACCCCGGCGGCCTCCCGGATCGGCTCGAGCGCCAGAACGGTCTGGATGGTGGAGCAGTTCGGATTGGCGATGATGCCGCCGTGTCCGGCGAGCGCGCCGGGGTTGACCTCCGGGACCACGAGCGGGACGCCCGGGTCCATCCGGAAGGCCCGGCTGTTGTCGATGACCGTCACACCCCGTGAGGCGGCCCGCGGGGCGAACGACGACGAGATCGAGGCGGAGGTCGCCATGAGCAGAACGTCCACGCCGTCGAGCGCCTCGTCCGAGAGCTCGACGACGGGAACCTCCGTGTCGCGGAACAGGACTGTGCGGCCGCCGCCCTCCGACGCCATCGGCACGACCGTCCCCACCGGGAAGCTCCGGTCCTCGAGGACCCGCAGCATCTCGGTCCCGACGGCGCCGGTGGCCCCGGCGATACCGATCCTCAGTTCCTTCGTCGTCATGCCGTCTCCGTTCGGAGCGTGAGACCTGCGCAGGGAGGCTCAGCCGGTTCAGGGACTGTCAGATCCCCTCGACGCTGTCCGCCGGCAGCCAGCCCGCGAGATCGGTCCCCGTTATGGCGATGCGTGACCAGTCGTCCCTCGTCTCCCGAACGACCACGCGCGTCCCCTCGTGCAGCCGGAACTCCAGCACGAAGTCCCGGCCCGGCCCGGTCCGGACGCCGACCTCGCGAACCATGATGATGGCCCGGCGCCCGCGATCGTCGGACGAGGACCTGTAGAAGGCGAACGACGCGGCGGCCACCAAGAGCACCGCGGCGACGACCGCGAACCGGACGAGATACGGAGGAAACGCCCCGCGGACCAGTCCGATCACGACGGCTGCCGCGGCGAGAACGTACAGCAGGCTCGCCAGCACGGCGACGGTCTCGAGGTCGATGCTCCTGTAGGCCCGCTCGACAGTCTCCCCGAGCGGCCCCTCAACGGCGGCCGTCTGGCGGTCGACCAGGTTCTCGCGGACGAACTCGAGGTTTGCCAGCGCGTCGCGGTGCCCGGGATCGAGCCGGAGCGCGCGTTCGTACGCGAGGACGGCGGGACCGACTTCGCCGCTCTTCCAGAGCGCGTTGCCGAGGTTGTACTGGACGTCGGCGTTCCTGACGCCGCCCTCGACGATGGCCCGGTAGGTCTCCGCGGCCTCCCGGTACCGGCCGTCCGCGTAGGCCGCGTTCGCCTCCCGGAAGAGCGTCGTCGCACTCGAGGGGTCGAGACGCTCCGGGGTCGCCTCCTGCGCGCACAGCGGCAGCGCACAGAGCACGAGAAGCGAGAGCACCGCGAGCGTGGGCCATGCCCCCGGCGGGGCAGACGCCCGGCGACGGCGCGCCTTGTCCCCTCGCGTGAGCATCAGCGCCTCCTCCTCGAAGACTGTCTCTCGATGAGGGCGAGGCACCGCTCGGCGTCGGTGAGAAGGCGCCGTGCGTCGACGCTCTCGCTCCCCGCCGCGAACCGCCCGAGGTCGCACTCGCTCAAGAGCCGCCTGACGCAGTCGGTCACGTCGTCCGATACGCCGGCCCGCCGCAGCGCCGACTCGAGCTCGCGCATCGTCATGCCGCGCGCCGGGATCGACAGCCTGTCCGCCAGGAAGTCGACCGTGACGCGCGCCAGCGTCGTACAGAGCCCGGACACGTCCCCGGCGTCGACAAGGCGCCGCGCCTCCTTGAGTTCGCTCCGCGCCCGCCCCGGAGCCCGAACGTAGCGCTCCAGACCGCGGTCGGCCGCGAAGAGGTCCCGGCGCCTGCGGTACATCCAGGCCGCGACGATGGCGCCTGCGGGGATGAGCTGCAGCCAGAGGAAGGCGGGACGTCTGTGCACCGGGGCCGCCGCGACCTCGAGCACGCCGTCGGGCTCGCGGATGTAGCGGATGTCCCGTCCGACCCGCGTTATGCCTGAGCGGACCGCCCCCGTCCCCGCGTCCGCCGCCTCGGACGGTTCAGTGGCGGTCAGCGTCAGCGGCTCCGTCCGGACGGTCCGGTAGGATCCCGTCTCCGGATCGAAGAAGGCGAGCTCGAGTGCGGGAATCGTCCGCGTGCCCTCGGCCTGAGGCACCAGAACGTACTCGAAGGACTTGCGGCCGCGGACGACGCCGCCCTCCTTCGACGTGCTCGACGAGGTCCCGGACTCGTAGATCCTGAAGTCGGGAAGCTCAGGAAGCGATGGGGCCGGCACGGTGCTGATGTTCCCCGTGCCCTGAATGGTCACGGTCAGGGTGACCGGGTCGAGGGCGGCGACCTCGTTCGTCTCGAGCGCCGCGCTGAGTCCGTAGGAGCCGACCGCCCCGTCGAAGACCTCGGGACGCCCCTCCGACGGGAGCGGGAGGATCTCGACCTCGATGGGGTCTGTCTCGAGAAGACGCTCACGCCCCGGCCGTGAGAAGAAGGTGAACGGCTCCCCCTCCAGACGGTAGGCGAGCTTGGCGGGACCGATCGTCGCGGTCCCGGACGCGGCGCCGAAGAGCGCCGTCTGAAGCTCGATGACCTCGTACCGCTTCCCGTCGATCGTCTCGGTGAACCGGTCCTCTCCCGGCAGGTCCTCCACCCAGAAGCCGGTCACCTCGGGCGCCTCGTAGCGCGGCTGGTCCCAGAGCGCGACGCGGCGATAGAACCGGAACGAGAGCGTGATCTGCTCGTCGACGTACGCGCGCTCCTTGTCGACCGACGTCGTGATGAAGACGTCGCGGCCGCCCGGCTCCGCGCCGGTCGGCTCGCGCTCCTCCTCCGGCCGGTCGCTCCTGACCGGCGAACTCCCGACGACCTCGACCTCGATCGGCTCGGTGCGGTAGACCGACCCGCCGAACTCGACCTCGGCGGGCCCGATCGTGAAGGGCCCCGTGCTCTGCGGCACGAGCGTGAAGCGCCAGGTCTTCGACGAGCTCATCCGCCCGTTGACCCAGCTCATGTTCGTCGAGGAACCGGAGGAGTAGACCGTGAACGCGGGCTCGAGCTCCGGCAGCTTCGGGTCCGGAACGCTCCGCATCGTGCCCTCGACCGTGATCGTGTAACCGAGGCGACCGTTGAGTTCCACGGTCGTTCGGTCGACCGAGGCCGAGACCTCGATGTCGTCGGCCGACGCCACGCTCGCCGCGAGCAGCGCGGCGAGCACTGTGACTGTGAGCACGCTACCAGTCCTTCTCAACCTTCTCCCTCTTTCTGGCCCGCGCGGCCCTGAGCTCCTCCTGAAGCTCCTTCTCGGCCTCCGCGATGGCGTCGAGGAGACGCTCGGCGTCCTCGGGACTCATCGCTCCCTCGGCCGGCTGGGGTTTCTGCTGCTCCGCCTCGCCATCCTGCCCCTGGTTCTGCTGCTCCTGGTCCTGCTGCTCCTGGTCCTGCTGCTGGTCCTGCTGCTGGTCCTGCTGCTGGTCCTGCTGCTGCTCCTGGTCCTGCTGTTGCTGCTGTTGCTGCTGCTTCATGAGCTGCGCGAGCTCGAGGTTGTACTTGGCCTTCGTCGCCGACGGGTCCTCAAGCAGCGAGCGCCGGTAGGCGTTGATGGCGCGCTCGAGGTCGCCCGCCTCGAGGAACGCGTTGCCGGCGTTGTAGTACGCCTTCGAGGCCAGCGACGAGTCGGCCTCGGCGGCCGCCCGACGGAACTCGCGGATCGCGTCCTCGACCCGGCCCTGCCGGTAGAGCGCGTCGCCGGCGTTGAACGAGAGCTCCGGCAGCTCGGGCGCGAGTACCTGCCCGGACCGGTAGGCCTCGAGCGCCTCCTCGTACCGGCCCTCAGCGTAGTGCTCGTTACCCTCGCGGTTGTGTCCGGGGGCCGACTCTCCGAAGAAGGCGGCCGCCGGAGACGCGAGCGCGACGACGGTCGCGAACACCAGCACACCGGACGCGAGCGCGGGCCCGGCGACGGGCCGTCGGTTCCTGCGCGCCATCAGGCGTCCTCCTTCGTTCGCACCCGTTCCGGGATGAAGGTCGCGGCCGCCAGGAAGCAGAGCGCGACCGCCAGCGGGATCTGATAGCGCTCCTCGTAATACGCCATCATCCGCGACTCGAGCTCTCCCTGCTGCATCTTCGAGAGCTCCTCCTCGATGACGGCGAGCTCCCTGTCGGTGTTGCTCGCCCGGAAGTAGCGGCCGCCTGAGGCCTCCGCGACCTCCATCAGCGTCGCCTCGTCGAGCCTCGACATGACGACGTCGCCGTCGCTGTCCCGCTTGTAGCCGCCGCCCTGCGCCGAGTCGAGCGGGATCGGCTCGCCGCTCGACGACCCGAACCCGATAGTGTAGATCCGGATCCCCGCCTCGGCGGCGCGACCTGCCGCCTCGACCGGCTCCGACCCGTGGTCCTCGCCGTCGGTCATCACGACGAGCACCTTCGAGCGGTCTGGCTCCGTCGAGAGCGCCTCCCTCGAGGTCTCGATGGCCTCTCCCAGCGCCGTTCCGGGACGCTCGAGCGTTCCCGGCTGCACGGCAGACAGTAGCATCGTGGCGGCGCCGTAGTCCAGAGTGAGCGGGCACTGCACGAACGCCTCGCCCGAGAAGACGACGACGCCCACGCGGTCGCCCTTCAGGAGGTCGATGAGCGAGAGCGCCTGGCGCTTGGCCCGTTCGAGCCGGTTGGGGTTGAGGTCCTCCGCCCTCATGGAATCGGAGACGTCGAGGGCAATGAGGAGGTCGACGCCGACGCGCCGGGCCACGCCGAGCTTCGTGCCGATCTGGGGCCGGCCGGCGGCCAGACCGAGGAAGACGACCGCCAGCACGAGGAGGACGAGCCGCAGACGCAGCCTCTGAAGCGACGCTCCGGGCGCGATCCGGGCCATGAGCTCGGGTTCGGCGAAGCGCTCGCGCGCCCTGCGTCTGATCGCGAGCCCCGCGGCGGCCAGCACGATCGCCGCGACGACCGGCACGGCCAGGAGCCACACGATGAGCACGTCTGTCGGAACGGCGAACCTCACTGAGCCTCCAGGAAGCGCGCACTTCCGCCCGACCGGCCCTCCCTACGGAGAGCGGCGGGCGAACGTCGCGCCTGACAGCAGTTCGAGCAGCACCAGCACGAGCGCCACGACGATGAACCGCGTCGCGAGCTCCGTGTAGTGCGTGAAGTGTTTGACCTCGATCTTCGTGGTCTCGAGCTCGTCGATCCTCTCGTAGACGTCGGCCAGCATGCTCTCGGACGTCGCGCGGAAGTACCGGCCGCCCGTGATCTCCGCGATCCGGCGGAGCGTCTCCTCGTCGATGTCGGTCTCCGCGTGGACGTACCGTCTGCCCCAGACGGGGTCGTCCACCGGGATCGGCCCGCCCTCCGGGGTCCCGGCCCCGATCGTGTAGACCTTGATTCCCAGCGCCCGCGCCGCCTCGGCGGCCGTGACGGGGTCGATCTCACCGGCGTTGCTGCGACCGTCTGTCAGCAGGATGATGACTCTGCTGTCCGCGTCGCTCTCGCGGAGCCTGTTGGCCGCCGTCGCCAGCGCCGTGCCGATGGCGGTCTTCCGCTCGTCGATCATGCCGATCTCGACCGAGTCCAGGAGCTCACTGAGCACGTTGTAGTCGAGCGTCAGCGGACACTGGGTGAAGCTCCTCGCCGCGAAGACGACCATGCCGATGCGGTCCGACCGGCGTCCCTCGATGAAGTCGGCCACGACGTCCTTGGCCACCGCCAGACGGTTCCTCGGCTTGAAATCCTCCGCCTTCATGCTGCCGGAAACGTCGATGGCGAGCATGATGTCGATCCCCTCTGTCAGGACCGTCTCGGTACCCCGCCCGGCCTGCGGTCGCGCGAGGGCCAGGACCACGAGCGCCAGCGCCGCTGCGCGGAGCGAGGGCTTGAGGAAGCGCTTCCAGACGCCGCGCCGCCCGGCGGCCGTCCGAGCGAGGTGCAGGTTCGGGAACGTGATGACCGGGCGGGCGCGGCGCCACCGGACCTCGAGGGCGAGGTAGAGCGGCACGAGCGCGAGCAGCAGGAGAAGCAACGGGTTCGCGAACCTCACGCGTCCGCCTCCTCTCCCTGAAGCCGCGTGCGCTCAACGAAGCTCCACGCTTCGTCGAGGTCCTCGCGGGCACGTTCGACGGCCGGCAGGGCCTTCGCGAACTTCGCGAGGTCGGCGTGCTTGAGGAAGGCCTCGAGCCGGTCCGTGTCCTCGACCGGGATCCGCGCCGCGCGCATCGCCGCGCCGACCTCCCCGGTCGTCATGTCGACGACGTCGACGCCGTAGCGGTCGCGCACGTACGCCTTGAGGATGGCGGTCACACGGACGTAGAACGTCTCGAGGTCCCCGCGACCGATCGGGTCGTCGTCCCTGAGCGCCCTCAGACGCTCAAAGGCGACAAGGTGCGCGGCCACCCGCGGCACCGGCGGCGGCTCCTCCTCGCGTTCCTCGCGCGGGCGCCTCCACCAGGGCCGCACGTAGCGGCGCACCAGCCACCACGCGACGAGAGCCGCCGCGATGATGCCCGCGATGAGAACGTACGGCCAGAACTCCCGCGGCAGGTCGACCGGCGGCTCGATCTCCCTCGGCTCCATGGACGCCTGGTCGAGCGAGTCCGGCAGGACGCTCCCGATCTCGACCGACACGGAGTCGAGCGCGACCGAGAGCGTCTCGCCGCCCTCCACGGCCCGGAGCGTGAGGCCGGGCACCGACTGGAGCCCCGTCTCGAAGACGGCCAGCACGTAGTCGCGCCGTCCTCTGACGCCGGACTCGACGCGGCGCTCCGGATGGTCGACGACATCGACGACCTCGAAGGCCGGTGCGCCCTCCATGACGTCCGGGTAGACGATCCGGGTCGACTCGCCGCGGACCGTCTTGATCGAGTAGACGAACCGGTCCCCGACGGTGCCCGTTCCGGGGGTCAGGGAGACGCGGACATCGCTGAGGGGGACCACCGGGCCGTCCGCCTCCTGCCCCGCCGCGGCCGCCGCGAGAAGAGCAAGTGCGGCGGCGCAGGTGCCGAGAAGGAACCGCCTCATCGACGCCTCCCGGCGGAGACGAGCGGGCCGGACCGTCTGGCGCGCATCCGGAAGAAGCGCTCGATGGGCTCGACGTAGGGACGGTCGGTCGACAGCGGGATCGTGTCGATCCCGAGCTTCCTGAGGGCCCTCATGAGCTCCTCGCGGCGGGCGTCCGCCGCCTCCCTGAAGCGCTCCCTGACGCCCGCGCTCGACGTATCGACCACGGCGCGCTCCCCCGTCTCCGGGTCCTCCATCTCGACCAGCCCGACGTTCGGAAGCTCGTGCTCCCGGGGGTCGGTCACCTCGACGGCGATGAGGTCGAAGCGACGGTTTGCCACGGCCAGCCGCTGCTCGCAGTCTTCGTCCAGGAAGTCGCTCACGAGGAAGACGACGGCGTGCCGGCGCACGACGCTCGTCAGGTAGTCGAGCGCCGCCGAGATGTCGGTCCCCCTCCCCTCGGGACGGTGGTAGAGGAGCTCCCTGATGACGCGGAGCACGTGCCGCCGGCCCTTCTCGGGCGGCACGACCTTCTCGATGCGATCGGAGAAGATGACGAGACCGACCCGGTCGTTGTTCCGGGTGGCCGAGAACGCCAGCAGCGCGCAGAGCTCGGCGGCCAGCTCGCGCTTCAAACGGTTGACCGACCCGAAGGCGCCCGAGGCGCTCGCGTCGACGAGGAACATGATCGTCAGCTCGCGCTCCTCGTCGTACTTCTTGATGTACGGGTGCCCCATCCTGGCCGTGACGTTCCAGTCGATCGCACGCACGTCGTCGCCCGGCAGATACTCGCGCACCTCGGTGAACTCGATGCCGCGGCCCTTGAACACACTCTGGTATTCACCCGAGAATACGTCGTTCACGAGCCGCTTCGTCCGGATCTCGATCCGGCGGATCTGCTTGAGGATCTCTCTGGGGATCATCGCCGACTCTCGCTACGGGACCTCGACACTGTCGAGAATACGCTGGACGACGTCCTCTGAGCTCATCTCCTCGGCCTCGGCCTCGTACGTGATGATCACGCGGTGCCGGAGAACGTCCATGGCGATCGCCTTGATGTCCTCGGGCGTCACGTAGGCGCGCCCCTGAAGGAACGCGTGGGCCCTGGCCGCGATCGACAGATAGATGGACGCGCGCGGAGACGCCCCGTACGCGATCAGGTCCCGAAGGTCCGGGTCGACCGTCTCGGGCTCCCTGGTCGCGAAGACGATGTCGAGAACGTACTGCTTGATCTTGTCGTCGACGTAGACCTCGGTGACGAGCTTCCGGGCGTCGAGGATGGTCGAGGGCTCGACGACCGGCGACGCCTCGGGCTCGACACCGGAGGCCATCCGGTTCATGATCTCGAGTTCCTCGTCGCGCGACGGGTACCCGACCCTGAGCTTCAGCATGAAGCGGTCGACCTGCGCCTCGGGCAGCGGGTACGTTCCCTCCTGCTCGATCGGGTTCTGCGTGGCCAGCACGAGGAACGGCTCCTCGAGCTGATGCGTCTCGTCGCCGATGGTCACCTGCCGCTCCTGCATGGCCTCGAGGAGCGCGCTCTGCACCTTCGCAGGCGCGCGGTTGATCTCGTCTGCCAGCACGAGGTTCGAGAAGATGGGGCCCTTCTTCGTCGAGAAGGTCCCCGTCGCAGGCGAGTAGACGAGCGTGCCGATGAGATCGGCCGGCAGAAGGTCGGGCGTGAACTGGATGCGCTGGAAGTCCGTCCGGATCGCGCGCGAGAGCGTCCGCACTGCCAGCGTCTTCGCCAGCCCCGGCACGCCCTCGATCAGCACGTGGCCGTTCGCGAGAAGACCGATGAGCAGGCGCTCGATCATCGGCCTCTGCCCCACGATGACCTTGTCGATCTCGGCGAGGAGCGTCTTGACGAAGGCGCTCTCGCGCTCGATACGCTCACCGATGGCCTTGATGTCCGCGTACACGCTTGACCGTCTCCTTTCGATATGCCGGCGGCGCCGGGCCTGCTCCAGACCGGGACGCGCCCTCCATCATGTGGAGCGCGCGTCCTCGTGGTGTTGTTCGTCTGTTTTGATGCGGACGCGCTCGAGACCGTTTAAGCCGCGGGCGTTACAGAAAAGGCCCTAGAACTCGGTCGAACCCGTGAACCGGAACCCTCTGATCAGAAGGGCCGGCGCCGTGACCGAGCCGATGCCGCCCCAGTTCCTGCCGGCGGTCTCGCGCTCCTTCGTGATGCCCTCGACCTCGGACAGGGCCCGCAGCATGGTCTCGTTGAACCGCATGTTCTTGACCGCGCTCGCGATCTTCCCGTCCTCGATGAGATACGTGCCGTCGCGCGTCATCCCCGTGAAGAGCGCCTTCCGCGTATCCAGCATGCCGTTGACATAGTGGAACCGCGTCACCAGAAGACCCCGGCGAACGGAGGCCATGAGGTCCTCTCTCGAGTCCTCGCCGGCCGCAAGGAAGAGGTTGCTCGGCCCCGGCCCCCCGCGAAAG
>WJMD01000099.1 GCA_014728125.1 Candidatus Effluviviaceae Genus V sp. | reverse complement strand
CTCTCGACGATCTCGCTCGGCTACGCGGGCCGGCTCGCTGAGCTCGCGTCCGCGGCGCCGAGCGAGGTTCCGGACTCCAGAAGGAAGCGAGGGACGTCCCGGTTCCCCCTCGGGAAGCTGGTCTGCTCCAACGACGGGGAGCGGGCCGGCTACGAGCTCATGGCCTCGTACCTGGCGCGCGAGAGAAAGCTCCGCTCCCGCGTGTATCCGGCGTTCGGTCTGCCGCTGGCGGCCTATCTGTTCGGCCTCATCACGGGGGCGCTGCACGACCCGCTCCTGCCGGCCCCGGACGGCGCAGGCCTGAATGTCATGAACATCCTGGGACTCTACTGCGTGTTCATCAGCTTCTTCTTTGCGTCCGCGATGACCCAGACCGACCAGTGGAAGGCGAGTTGGCTCTTCTACGCCGCACCGGTGACCGACCGGTCGGAGCTCGTGGTCGGAGCCAGGAAGGTCGTCATCTGGAGATACCTGGTCCCGTTCTTCTCAGGGCTCTTTGTGCTGCTCTCGTTCGCCATGCCGCTCGTGAGCGCCGCTGCATTCGTCATCGTCACCTGCGTGCTGTCGCTGGTCACGTTCTCGCTCATCGGGTTCACGGCACCGCACCTCCCGCTCTCCCAGTCGGTCGAGAAGGCGCGTCAGCTGCGTCAGTTGGGGATCGTCGCTCTCCTCGCCATGGCCATGGGCGTCGTCATCGGCATCCAGAAGGCGTTCCGCAGAATACCCATGGCGGGCGCCTTCGTTCTCGTCGGCCTCGTGGTCGCGGCGTGGGTCCTCGACCTCGTGCTCAGGAGACGCCTCAGACGGCGCCTCGCCGACGAGGAGTTTCTGGGGTAGACGGTGCGACCGGACGCCGGTACTCGCATCATAGGAGACTCTGAGCAACGACGGCCGCATCGGGGATGCTCTTTCCCCTTGCATCCCGGGGGAGACGGCCCCTAAGATGACGCTCACGGATCACAAGAGACACGCGACAGGAGCAGGATATGACAGAACAGAGGATCACGAAGGACATGCCGATCGGCGATGTCGTCAGGAAGCACCCCGAGACGGTGCCCGTCTTCATGAAGCACGGACTCCACTGCATCGGGTGCGCGGTCGCAGCGTTCGAGTCGATCGCCGAGGGCGCTGCCGCGCACGGGATCGACGTCGACGCGCTCATGACCGACCTGAACCAGGCGACGACCGGCGATGAGGCAGGTGCGTGAGGGTGTGAGCGAGGGGAGGCGCCATGCAGATCGAGGAACTGAAGGGCTGGCTGGACTCGCACGAGGGCTGGGACTACCAGACCGAGGACGGGGCGCTCGTCATCCGGAACGACGCGTATCAGACGATGACGCGCTGCACGTTCGAAGCGGTCGAGAAGAACACGCTCGACACGATCACCGCCGCCTGCTCACAGGGGCGGAACGTGGACCACGTCACCCGCGTGACCGGCTACTTCTCCAAGGTCAGCGGATGGAACCGGGGCAAGACCGGCGAGCTCAAGGACAGACACCGCAGCACGGTCTGAGCGCCCGCGATGAGATGTTCGACCGACGCCCGGCCGGCGGCTGCCCGGCCGGGCGTTTCGCATGAAGGGGAGCCGTGGCCGGACCAGAACCGCGCGATGAGGCCCGTGGAGGGAGTCAGCATGGCACGAGACTGCGACCGGAAGGGAAGGAACCTCGAGAGCTGCAACTGCACCTACGACCCCTGTCCGAGGAAGGGGCTCTGCTGCGAGTGCCTGAGCTACCATCTGAGGATGCGTGAGCTGCCGGCCTGTTGCTTTTCCGATGACGTTGAGTCGTCCTACGACCGGTCGTTCTCGCGCTTTGTCAAGGAGAACAGCTGACATGCCACACGACGCCGCGCGGCCGGGGGAGGGGTCGTCGCGGACCTTCATCTGACCTGCTAGGGAAGGGCACTGCGGCCGGATGGGACAGGGCACGAGGTGGCGCCGGCGACTTCACCTCCGACGCCCGAATGAGTGACGGCCGGTCTTCACACATTCCTAACACGCAATCGCATCAACACTTAACGTCACAGGCTTGATTACGCGACGGAGGTTGTGGTACTCTCATCCACGATTTGTGCGGATTCGGGCCCGTTTCGGGGACATGTATCCCGAAGCGGTATCGTCGACAGGGCCTCACAGGCCGGTCGGAACGCGGAGGGAGGTGACGGAGTACGAAAGGGACCGGAGGAACGCCGCGCCAGCGTTCCACACGGAGCCTGCCAGATGGGGCAGTGGCACTCGATCGTATGAAGCAGCATCATCCCCTGAACGAAGGAGACCCCTGATGAAGAAGCTCTTTGCTATCGCTCTTGCGGTTCTGTTCATCGCTCCGGCGGCCTTCGCCCAGCAGACGCTCTGCTACGGGTGGGAGGACGGCGGCACGATTCTCGGTTCGTACGGTAACCTCGTCGATCCGACGAACGTCTCCGGTCCGCAGGCCGGTGAGTATGCCGGCACCTCCTTCACGTGCCCCGGCCCGAACTCCGGGACGTACTACCTCCACGTCGCAGAAGACCCACACGACGGCACCCCCCAGGCCTACGTTGCCTGGATCACCGGTCTGACCGACGGGGACGTCATCGACGCGAGCTTCTACGGCTACGACATCACGTCCTCGAGCCCGTCGCTCCGGATCTGGGGGCACTACGCTCTCTCGAGCGACATCAACAGCTACGAGGGCTCGGCCGGCGGAAACAGCACCTACACGGACGACAGCGGCTGGAACCAGGTCTCGCACACCTGGACCTTCGACTCGGACGGCGGCACGCGCGACGCCCTCGTCATCGAGGCGCGGCTCTACAGCTCGCCCTCGACGAGCGATGACCACACGGACTTCTTCATTGATGACGTCTGTGTGACGGCTCCTGAGAGTGCCGTGATCGTCTTCCCGACTCCGACGTCGCCCGTCGAGGACGGCACCTGGTCGAGCATCAAGGGGCTGTACCGCTAGAGGAGCCTGACAGAACGAAAAGCATCACGGCGAGGGCCGGCCCCTGGCCGGGGTCGGCCCCCGTTCTTGGATATTGACGATGCTCTTGCCGTATGGTATAATTGGGCTAGTTAGAGTCGGCCCGAGCGCAAGGGCCGCTTGCGGTGAGAACGCAGTGCCCGGAAAGGGCAGAAGGGAGATTGGATGCGCTATCTGATTCTGCTTGCAGTGCTCTCGCTCGTTGCGGTTCCGGCCGCCGCGCAGGTGTCGTGCTGCTACGGTTGGGAAGACGGCGGCACGATCCTCGGTTCCTACGGCAACCTGGTCGATGAAACGAACGTAAGCGGGATGCAGACGGGCGACGACAGCAACGGCGGCACGTACTCGTGCCCCGGCGCCTACGAGGGTGACTTCTACCTGCACGTCGCCGAGGAGCCGATCGGCGGGACGCCGCAGGCCTACATCGCCTTCATCGAGGGCCTGACCGACGGCGACATCGTCACGGCCAGCTTCTACGGCTACGACGACACGCCGGTTGCGAGCCCCTCGCTCCGCATCTGGGCGCACTATGCGCAGTCCGGTGACGTCAACAGCTACGCCGGCTCCGCCAGCGGCAACTACGACTACACCGCCGGAACAGGCTGGGACTTCCTCGAGCACACGTGGACGTTCGACTCGGACGGCGGCACGCGTGATGCGCTCGTCATCGAGGCGCGTCTCTACTCGGGCTCGGGCGGCACGCGCGGCGACTACTGGATCGACAACGTCTGCGTCGAGACCTCCTGCGACGCAACGGTGACGTTCCCGTGCGGGCAGAGCCCCGTCGAAGACAAGACCTGGTCCGGCATCAAGGCTCTCTATCGCTAGAGCCGTCGATTCCGGCACGCAGGATGTGACAGGAGAGGCCCCGCCCTCACGGGCGGGGTCTTCTTTGTGGGACGCCGACACCTGCACCCAAGCGGGAGTCCGCCGAAGATCAGGGATTCACTGTCAGTGGCTGGATCGACGACTAAGAAAGGAGCTCGACCGTGTTGACATCTGACGGAGCCCAGTACGAGCCGACCGTGGACCCGGGCGAGTACGCTTGGGCTGAGAATGACAAGGGGTATGAGCCCGTCCACGTGCTGGAGATCGACGTTCCGTTCGACGAGAGCAGCGACGGCGTTGGGGCCCGGGTGGAGTTTCCCGACGGTGAGCGCCGCGTCGTCGCGTATCAGCACCTCCAGATCGAAGCGGACTGGGAGATCAGCGACGTCTTTCCCACCCCTGAAGGTTCGTTCCTCTATCGGCAGCTCCATGAGCGCTTCAAGCGAATGCAGTCTGACGTCTTCGATGTTCTCGCCTCTCACGGATTCGTTGTCCCCGTCACCGTGGAAGTACGCGGCGGTGTCGCCTATGCTCGGGACGAGCAGCGTGGGGTCTACCTCGACATCGTGGACTACGACAACCCTGATTCCGGTGATACTGCCCTGCTCTATGTTCAACTGGTCCGTACAGGGAACCCTGACTACATGAAGGCATCGTACCTCTGGGGCCTCGACAGACTCAAAGAGCTCGTGGGACCTCAGGCTTGGGACCTCAAAAACGTCAACTGGGAGCTCCTGAAGCGTATGCTCGACAGCCGCTATGTTCAGATCACCGGGGACACGCTGGCTTGACGCTGAAGCCCATCTGAACCTCATCCCGGCGGGGACTGGCGCTTGCAAACGTCATGCAGTGGGCGTTGAACGTCAGGTGCACGGTCCCCGTCCGCGGACAGGCTGTACCGGGCCATCGGGGTTCTGCGGACGCGCGGGGGGGCGGTGGTGTGTCGGGATCCGTCACGCTGTTGCAGCTCCGTTGACTTCGCGCTCACCCCATGCTAGACTGCTCGTTCGAAGAGGTGCCGGGGGAGGGGGTCCCGTGAGGGACCCTCGCCAGGGACAACGTGGACATGCGGAGGGCCGTGTGGGACGCAGGAAGCGCATCTCGAAGAAGGACCTCAAGCACGACGCGCTCGTCGAGTCGGTCTCGAAGAGCGCTCGTTTCGTCGAGGACCACCTCAACAAGGTCCTCATCGGCGCCGTGGCGGTGCTCGTCGTCGTCTTCGTCGTCGGCATGGTCATCCGGTCCCGCCGGGCGACCGAGCTCGAGGCCAACGCCGCCCTCGTGACGGCGACGCAGACGCTCAACTCGGGGCTCTATGGACAGGCCTCGACGCTTCTGAACGAGGTCATCACGCAGTACCCGGGCACGCGCAGCGCCCAGGCCGCGACCTGCTATCTCGGGACGGTCCACTACCATCAGGGCGATTACCAGCAGGCCCTCGACCGCTTCGAGGACTACCTGGCCCGCAGCCGCGCCAACGGCACCCTCAGGACGATCGCCCTCGAGGGCAAGGCGGCCGTGCTCGAGGAACGGAACGACTTCGCCGCGGCGGCCGCGCTCTACGAGCAGCTCGCGCGCGAATCGGCCGCTCTGCCGCCCGTGCAGGCCCGCTATCTCGTCGAGGCCATGCACACGTACCGCGCCGACGGCCAGTGGGACCGCGTCGCCGACACCGCGCGCCGCATCATCGACGAATTCCCCGAAACGCGCGCCGTCGGGGAGGCCCGGATGATCCTGGCCGAGGCCAACGCGATCGCCGGCGCCTGAGCCGCACGCGCTCGTCGCACGACGCGACCAGACAACGCCATCCCGGTTCTCATCATCCACGCAGGCGGCCCGTTTCCGGGCCGCCTCTTTCACAGCATCACCGCACAAGCCGGGGGAGGCGCTGCTGAGGGGGCCGGGCCGCTTTCCTCGTGCCGCCAGGCACGTCCCTCGGGATACGCTCTCGACACTCGAGGGCTTCTCAACATAGTCGCATAATACATATTATGTAAACCTATTGAATGAAGCGACTGCGAACCGGCGGCGACCGGGCCCCCATCGTTCTTCCTGTGCTTCCGGAGCGGCCAGGCTCATCCCCCTGATCGCAGCCGTGGCAAACGAAACGGGGCGCGCCCCTCGCATGGGACGCGCCCCTCGTTCGTTTCCCGGTGCACGCTCCGGCGTCAGCCGATGACGAAGTTCACGAGCCGGTCAGGCACGTGGATGATACGGCGCACCGTTCGGTCCTCGAGGTGCTTCGCGACGCGTTCGTTCTCGCGCGCCAGGGTGACGACGGTGTCCTCGTCGGCGCCGCGCGGCGCGTCGACCTCGCCGCGGAGCTTGCCGTTCACCTGCACCGCGATCGTCACGACGTCCTCCCGTGCGGCCTCCTCGTCGTACGACGGCCATGCGGCCGCGAAGATGGACGACGATCCGCCCGCGCGCTCCCAGAGCTCCTCGGAGAAATGCGGCACCATGGGCGCGAGCAGCACGACGACATGGTACACGGCCTCGCGGATCGCGGCGCGCTCAGTTTCGTCAGGCTCGTCAAGGTCCTCGATGAAACTGCGGACCGCGTTCGTGAGCTCCATGATAGAGGCAACGGCCGTATTAAAGTGGAAGCGCTGGAAATCGGCCGTCACCTTCCGGATCGTCTGATGGGTCTTCCTGTGAAGTGCATCGATGTGCTCCGGGAGGTCGCCGGACAGACGCTCCGCCGTCTCCCCCGCCGCATCCGCAGTGAACGGCCATTCCTGCGCCAGATCCCAGACGCGGTTGAGGAACCGGTGTGCTCCCTCGACGGCTGAGTCGCTCCACTCGGCGTCGCGGTCCGGCGGCCCGATGAACAACGTGTAGAGCCGCTCCGTGTCGGCGCCGTAGTGCTCGATGAGCTCGTCGGGCGCGACGACGTTGCCCTTCGACTTCGACATCTTGATGCCGTCCTTGTAGATCATGCCCTGCGTGAACAGGCGCTCGATCGGCTCGTCGAAGTCGACCATGCCCATGCCGTGAAGAGCCTTGGTCATGAACCGGACGAAGATCAGGTGACCGCACGCGTGCTCGACCCCGCCGATATACTGGTCGACCGGAAGCCACCGGTTGACGTCGGCCGAGACGAAGGGCGCCGACGTCTCGTCCGGCGAGATGTAGCGCAGCAGGTACCAGCTGGAGTCGATGAAGGTGTCGATCGTGTCGGTCTCGCGTCTTCCGGGACCGCCGCACGCCGGGCACGTCGTCTCGACGAACGTCGGCGACGTGGCCAGCGGGGACTCGCCCTTGCCGCTGAAGGTCACATCCTCAGGCAGGAGGACGGGAAGATCGCCGTCCGGCACCGGCGTGACGCCGCACTGGTCGCAGTAGACGACGGGGATCGGCGTGCCCCAGTAGCGCTGACGGGAGACGAGCCAGTCGCGGAGTCGATAGCTGACGGTCCGCCGACCGATGCCCTTCTCATCCATCCAGTCGGCGATCCGCTCCATCGCCTCGCGGTTCGGCGTCCCGTCGAACGGTCCCGAGTTGACCATGACGCCGTCCTCGACGTAGGCCTCCCCCATCGTATCGGCCGAGAGCCCGTCCCCCGGCCTGTCGATCACGACGCGGACCGAAAGCCCGTACTCGTGCGCGAACTCGAAGTCGCGCTGATCGTGCGCGGGGACGGCCATGACCGCCCCGGTTCCGTACTCCATCAGGACGTAGTTCGCCACCCACAGCGGAACCTCGGCGCCCGTCGCCGGATTGACGACGTGGCGTCCGGTCCAGACGCCCTCCTTGGGTGCGTCGGCCGCTCCGCGCTCGATGGCGCTCTGACCGCGCACGCGCTCGACGAAATCCAGAACCGCCTTCTCCTGCTCGGTGCCGTGGACCAGCGAGTGGAGCAGCGGATGTTCCGCCGCCATCACCATATAGGTGACCCCGAAGACCGTGTCGACGCGAGTCGTGAAGCACGGCAGCTTCTCCCCGGACCCGGCCACGGTGAAGTCGATCTCCACCCCCTCGCTCCGGCCGATCCAGTTTCTCTGCATCGTCTTGACGCGCTCGGGCCAGCCGTCGAGCCGGTCGAGCCCCTCGAGGAGCTCGTCGGCGTACGCCGTCGTCCGGAAGAACCACTGCTCGATGTCCCTGACGCCGACCTCGCTCTCGCATCGCTCACAGCAGCCCTGCAGAACCTGCTCGTTCGCCAGGACCGTCGCGCACGAGGGGCACCAGTTCACCGGCGCGGCCTTGCGGTACGCCAGACCACGTTCGTAAAGCCGGTTGAAGATCCACTGGGTCCAGCGGTAGAAGTCGGGCCGATGCGACGCGATCTCGCGACGCCAGTCGTAGCCGATGCCCCAGGCACGGAACTGCTCCTTCATCTTCTCGATGTTCTTCTCGGTCCAGAGCGCCGGCTGGACGCCCCTGTCGATGGCCGCGTTCTCGGCCGGCAGACCGAACGAGTCCCAACCCATAGGCGTCAGCACGTTCCTGCCCGTCATCATCCGGTAGCGCGCCAGGGCGTCCCCGATGATGTAGTTCCTGCCGTGGCCCACGTGCAGATCACCCGACGGGTACGGGTACATCACGAGACAGTAGAAGCGGTCCTCCGCGTCGGTCGGACACTCGAAGAGGCCGGATTCCTCCCACCGGGCCTGCCACTTCGGCTCAATGTCCTTGAATGGATACCGTGCCATGGTTCCTTCCCCTGTGTCCCGGCGGCGGTCCGGTCGCCCCGTGCGGGGCCCGGCGGCCTGAACGAAAGAGAGCCGGCACCGGGACGGTGCCGGCTCTCGAATGTCGGCTTCTCGCGTCCCCCTAGAACAAGTACGTCAGCGAGAGGCTCGGGATCATGACGTCGTCGATGTTCTTGCCGGCCATGTCCCAGTTGTCACCGTCCCGGTCGAGCTCGCGCTTCGACCCGAGCCTATACTGAAGCCCCGCGTCGAAGCGCCAGACGTCCCGGCGATAGGTCATGCCCAGTCCGACGATGCTCTTCTCGGTCGCCGGCAGACCCATGGTGTAGGTCTCCGCGGGAGCCGGCGACTGAACCGAACGGAAACCGCCTCTCAGCGAGACCGTCCTCGAGAGCCTGTAGTCGAGTCCGATACCGAACTCGACCGTATCCTCCCATTCGAGCTCCGTCACGTTGGGGTCCTCTCCGGCGACCATGGGAAGAGCGACATCCATCGTGCGCGAGATGTCCTCGACCTCCGACCACTGCGTCCACGTGACGTCGGCGGTCAGTGTGAGCTCGTCCATGAGGAAGTCCCTATACGCCATGCCGATGCCCGCCGTCAGCGGGAACGTGAAGTCGAAGTCGGTCTCCCTGGCACCTGCGGACAGCGAATCGGTCTCCGACGTGATCTTCGACCAGCCCGAGCACTCGATCGTCATCGGCGTTCTGAGCGTCGCGCCGACGCTGATCTGATCTGTGGCGCGGTAGAGCATGCCGACCGTCGCTCCGAAGGTCCAGCCGGTCGCGTCGTCCTCGACCCTGTAGGGCATCAGATGGAGCGTGTCACCCTCGTTCTCGCCGATCCCGGTCACGACGCGCTGCCCGAACCCGACGTCCTTGAGGGTCACGTGCCCGTAGAGAGCATGCCCCGTGACGCCGACCGAGAGTCCCGGCATAATCTCCCGTGCGACCACCGGCGAGATGACGTAGCCCTTGATGTCGGTCTCGAAGTCCGGAACGGTGGCATCCAGAACGACGTTCTTGAACGGATCCGTTCCCTCGGCCTCATCGATGTCGTCCTCGCCGTAGACGTCGTCACCGGACCAGGTCACAACGAAGTCGGCCAGCGTGTAGAGACCGATCCCCCACTTGTCCAGCACGCCCGACAGCGGACCGCAGCCGGTGTAGTAGAAAACCCCGGGCGCGACCGGCAACTCGCTGTCGGTCGTCGCCTCGACCGTCGCGATGCCGTTCTGACCGCCCGGGCCGTCGACGCCGTCGAGAATGACCACGCCGTCCCGCGAGGCCATCACGATGGGGCTGGCGAGCGAGGCCGTCAGCTCCGTCCCGGAGATCTGCGTGATCCCGGCCGGATTCCAGTGAACGGCGCTGTAGTCGTCGGCGAGGCCGATGAAGGCCTCCCCCATCGACCCGGCGCGGACACCGACGGGCGGCATGATGTAGCCGCTCGCGAACGCCGGCAGGGAGCCGGCTGCAACGAACACAAGACACCCGATGAGAGCGCCCAAGAAACGCATGTTGTTTCCTCCTCCCGACAGAGAGGCGCGCACTGCCGGGTCCGGTCGCATATATCCAAAACGGAGCGCCCTCAACGGGCGCACCGAGACGAGCCCTCATTCGTTAGATAGCATAGGGCGCGGAGCCCCGTCAAGCCATTTCTCCCTGCGAAGTCCCTGCTGCGTGGGAGCTTGACGGCGCACGCCTCCGGCCGGAGAGCGGCGGGGCAGATGCCGGCGGGATGCAGTATGCGAGAGTCGATCAGTATCCGGAGGATGTGTCCGCGTGGCATGCGGTGCACGCCCGCGCCCTCTCCGCCTCTGCGTCGGCGTGACCGATCGCCCCGTGGCACTCGACACAGCTGGCTCTCGAGAGGTGCATGACGTGCACGTCGGCTCCGGAGGATTCCTCGGAGACCAGGCTTTCGCGTGTGTGGCAGCCGCTTCTCAAGCACGAGGCCGGCCCGGGGGGATCTGATTTCCCCGACTTCTCGATGCCCAGGTAGTAGGCCATGGCGTTCCGGGCCCCGTCGAGCTTCGAGTGGTAGTAGCCGGCCCACCCGGGCTCGCTGTGACAATCGAGGCACTCGGCAACGGCTCCGTGGGAGGACTCGGCCCAACTCACGTAGTGCTCCCCCATCACGTCGTGACAGCTCCCGCAGAAGTCCGAGCGGGCGCTCCAGGCGTTGAAGCCGAAGGCCGCCACGACGACGATGATGGCGAGGAGGATCAGCAATCCGGTTCTTCTCTTCAGCGCCATTCGTTCCTCCGAGCGCCCCTAGCTCAACGAACGCCGTCCAGACCCGACATCGCACAAGCTGCGGATCGGACAGCCGCCGCAGTCGGGAACCCTCGGCCTGCAGACCCGACGGCCGAGGCGGATCAGGTTCACATGGAGTGAGAACGCCTTCCCGTCGGGAGCAAGTCCCTCGAGCGCGTCGAACGTCCGCTCCGGGCTCGTCGGTGTCCCGACGACGCCGGTGCGCCCGACGACGCGGTGCACGTGCGTGTCGACCGGGACGACCTCACGACCGAGTCCGAAGAGCGCAACGCAGGCCGCCGTCTTCGGACCGACGCCGTCGAACGACCCAAGATACTCCAGGACCTCCGGCGTCTCCATGTCCTTCAGGAAACCGAGGTCGATCGAGCCCGTGGTCTCCCGGATCGATCTGAGGATCCGACGGATCCGCGCCGCCTTCGTCTTCGCAAGGCCGCCCGAGCGGATCGCCGACTCGATCGTCGAGACCGGAGCGCGCTCGACGGCCCCCCAGTCAGCGAAGCGTTCCCTGAGCGAGGCGTAGGCCCGGTCGGAGTTCACGTCGCTCGTGTTCTGGGAGAGGATCGTCCGAACGAGGTTCCCGACCAAGTCGCCCCCGTCCCGCGCACGGGGTTCGCCGAAAGCTCCTTCGAGCCGTTCCACGATCCGGCGGACGCGCCGCCGCGCGACGTGTCCCGACGGCTCCACGCTACGACGTCGACCCGACACCGGCCTTCGGTCCCTTCACCAGTTCGTAGACGAGAACATCGAGCAGCGCCTCGCCCTCGAGGCCCTTCCGGATCCCGACATCCGCCTCGAGGAAGGACCTGACGCCCCTGGCGTAGTCCCTCGACGTTCGTTCGGCGGCGAGCGCTCTCATGTTACGCACGCCGGCGCGTGAGCGGCCGCCGCCGCCCGCCCGCGTCTCCCAGAGCGAGATCCAGAACGCATAGAGCTGCGACACAAGCTGCGCCGGAGCCATACCGCCCCGCACCAGCTCCCCGGCCAGCCCGAGCGACCGTCCGAGGTCTCGCCTCCCGACGGCCTCGGCAAGGTCGCGGAAGTCGGACGCCCTCTCCCCCACCACCGACTCGATGTCCTGCTGCGTGATGGGACGATCCGGCTCGGCGTACGCCGCCAGCTTGTCGAGCTCGTTCGAGATGCGGGAGAGATCGCTCTCGGTCCAATCGATCAGCAGGGAGGCGGCCGGTTCGTCGATCGCCCTGCCCCGGTCCTCGGCCATGCGCGCCACCAGTCCGGCGAGCACCTCGCGGGACGGCCGGCCGCAGTCGACGACCGCCGCGCCGTCCAGAAGCCGGCGCTCCCAGGCCGCGCGCCCACTGAGCCTTCCGTAGGACACGAGGGCAAGGCACACGCCTTCCGGGACCGCATCGAGCGATCGGGCCAGCTTCGTCCGCTCCGAGGGGCTCATTCTGTCGACCTCGTAGACGACGACGAGTCTCCTGGCCGACAGCATCGGAGCCGTTGACGCGTGCGATATCACGGCCTCCGCCGTCGCCTCGCGCCCCGAGAAGGTGGAGAGGTCGAACGCCTCGCTGCCCGGAGCGACCAGCGCCTTCCGGAGCAGCCTGACGCCGACGCGGGCGAGAAAGGACTCCTCGCCGTGGAAGAGCATCACGCCCGGCAGGGCGTCGTCACGCACGGCTCTCTGGAACTCGGCGAACGTCATCGCGGTCTACCACCCCTGCACCGTCTTCGAGAGCACGTCGTCCGCTAGCTTCTCGATCGCGTTCTCCCGAGCCTCCTCCTCGGAGGTGAACTCGGAGTCGCCCCCCGTGGAGTAGACGGCCCATCCCTCGGCCGTTCCTTCCCAGATCGTCTCGCGGGACGAGACATCCTCGTAGGCCAGGTCCGCCAGGATGCGCACCTTGTACTCGCGGGGGTCGCCTCCCGCATCATACGACATGACGGAGCGCTCGTACAGCGTCACGGCTCCTCTCAGGAGCGCGTCGGCCTCGTCCTCGCCGACGACACGGAGCCCGCCCTCGGTCAGAACGTCGTTCAACACGTCGGTGACCTCTGTCTCGATGCCGTACTCGAGCGTCTCGTTCTCAAGGACGGGAAGAGCGACGCTCCCGATGCCGCCCTTTTGCAGCGTCGGCGAGAAGCTGTAGTAGCCGCACCCCGCCAGGGCCAACGCGAGAAGCAGTACGGCCGCGGTGAGACGGAGCGTCACGAATCCCCCTTGACACGTTTGCGAAGTGTGTTGCGGCTGATCCCGAGGAGCTTCGCCGCCCGCACCTGGTTTCCGTCGGTCACCTCGAGCGCTGCCTCGGCGAGAGCCCTCTCGACCTCGCCGACGACGATGCCGTCGATCTCACCCTCGGAGGCGGAGCGGAGTCTCGAGAACTCCCTGCGGACGCTGTCGGCGAGCCTCCCTGACAGGACGCTGTCTGGGACGGGGATGTCCTCGAGTCCCGTCTCGAGGACCTCGAAGTCGTCCGGCACCAGCACGCCCTTCCTGCTGAGCGCTATCGCCCGGTGAATGGCCTGCTCCAGCTCGCGGACGTTCCCCGGCCACGGATAGGACTGGAGGAGTTCGACGACCTCCTCGGACATGCCGTCGACGTCCTTCTGCATCTTGACCTTTGCGCGTTCAAGGAAGTACTCGGCCAGATACGGGATGTCGTCCCGGCGCTCGCGAAGCGGCGGTATGTACAGCGAGACGACCTTCAGCCTGTAGAACAGGTCGACGCGGAAACGCTCTTCCTTCATCTCGGAGACGAGGCTACGCCCCGTCGATGCGATGACGCGCACGTCGACCGGGATCCTCTTCCTCGTGCCCGGCCGTTCGAACCACCCGTTCTCGAGCACGCTGAGGATCCGGCCCTGCGAGGGCAGGTCGGTGCGGTCGATCTCGTCGAGGAAGATCGTGCCGCCGTCTGCCTGTTCGAAGCGGCCGTCCTCGATCTCCTCGTGCCCGTCGCGCCGTCCCCGTCCGAAGAGGTCGACCTCCAGAAGGTCGGACGGCAGCGCCGAGCAGTTGACCGCGACGAACGGTCCGTCGCGTCGCTCGCTGTTGTAGTGGATGGCACGCGCGATGAGCTCCTTGCCCGTGCCCGGCTCACCGTGGATCAGCACGGCGGCGTCGGTCGTGGCGACCTGTCCGATGAGCTTGTGGATCTCGACCATCTCGGGCGTCCTGCCGATGATCGCGCCGAGATCGGCGACGTCTCCGGGGCCGGGCGAGCCGACTGTCCGGATGATGCCGCCGTCGGCCGACAGAGCACGCCTCGCGGCGTCCTCGAGACCCGCGGGAAGCGTACCCCTGGGCAAATAGTCGTACGCGCCCTCACGCATCGACTCGATCGCGGCCTGCTCCGACGTCCGTTCCGCGACGACGATGATCGGAAGCCTGGGCACCTCGGATCTGATCGTTCTGATGACCTCGACGGCCGGCGGCTCGTCGTAGCCGTGCTCCACGACGACCAGATCGGGGCCGTCCGAACGCAGGCCGGAGAGGAGGTTTGCGGCGCTGGTCCAGACGGTGACGTCGTACATCAGCGACGGAAGGGCGCCACTGAGCGGCGCCGCGTGCTCCTCACTCCTGTCGAGGATCCATACGGTTCGCATGCCCCCTCCGAGCGAACGCACCGAGTCAGCTCACGCTCTCGCGAAACCACGCAACGGTGCTCTCGAGGCCCTCATCGAAGGGGACCTTCGGAGAGAACCCCAGAAGCTCCCGGGCGCGCGTCACGTCGGCGTACGAGTGTTTGACGTCGCCGGCGCGCTCCGGTCCGTGCTCCGGCTCGAGATCCGACTCCGTGAGTGTGCGAAGCCGGTCGTGCAGGCTGTTGACTGTGATCGTGTCCCCGCAGGCGATGTTCATCACGCTCCCGGCGACACCGTCGACGCCGGAGGCGAGGAGGTTCGCCTCGACGACGTTGGCGACGTATGTGAAGTCCCTCGACTGCTCGCCGTCACCGTGGATCAGGCACTGCCGGCCTGACAGAAGCGCGGTCGTGAAGATCGGGACGACGGCCGCGTACTGCGATCCCGGGTCCTGTCTCGGCCCGAAGACGTTGAAGTACCGGAGTGCGACGCACTCCAGACCGTACAGCGACGAGAAGACCTTGCAGTAGTGCTCGCCTGCGAGTTTCCCCACCGCGTAGGGGGACTCGGGCGAAGGAGCCATATCCTCCCGCTTCGGGAGCTCCGGCGAGTCTCCGTAGATCGACGACGAGCTCGCGTAGACCAGCCGCCCGACCCCCGCGTCCCTGGCGGCGACCAGCACGTTCAGAGTTCCGCCGACATTGACCTCGTTGCTCGTAACCGGATCGTCGACCGATCTCGGCACCGACGCGAGCGCGGCCTCGTGGAAGACGACATCCACACCGTCCACGGCGCGTCGCACCGCCTCGAGATCGCGGACGTCTCCGACGTGAAGGTCGACATCGCTCTCGAACGCGGCGATGTTCTCACGGCGTCCGGTGGAGAAGTCATCGAGGACGCGGACCGAGTGACCCAGATCGAGCAGCCGCTCGACGATGTGCGATCCGATGAACCCGGCTCCGCCTGTCACGAGCATTGTCGACATGGTGTTCTTCCCTTCGAGGAGCTAGATCCGGCTGATGTGCGGTCCCTCGTACCCCTTGAGTGCGTTGCGCGTGTCGACGATCGGAGTCCCGGCGCCGGCGATGGCATCGTAGTCGAACGCGTTGTGCGCCGCCACGATCACGAGGCAATCCGCCTTCGCAAGCCTGTCCGGTGTCGGCTCCTCGCTCCTGAGCTCGATGCCGGCCTCCTCAAGCACGGGGACGTGCGGGTCCGAGTAGGTTACCACGCCGCCCCGGTCGCTCAGAAGCCGAATGACATCGAGAGCAGGGGACTCGCGCACGTCGCCGATGTCCTCCTTGTAGGCGACTCCGAGGACGTGGATGTTCGAGCCGCGGATCGGCTTGCCCGCGTCGTTGAGGCAGTCGTTGATCTTCGACATGACGTAGTACGGCATGCTGCTGTTGACCTGTCCCGCGAGCTCGATGAAGCGGGCCTCGAACCCCGCCTCCTTGGCCTTCCAGGAGAGATAGAACGGATCGATCGGGATGCAGTGCCCTCCGAGGCCGGGGCCCGGATAGAACGGCATGAAGCCGAACGGCTTCGTTGCGGCCGCGTCGATGACCTCCCACACGTCGATCCCCATGCGGTCACTCATCTGCGCGAGCTCGTTCACGAGGCCGATGTTGACGCTCCGGAACGTGTTCTCAAGGAGCTTCACCATCTCGGCGACCTTCGTCGAGGACACCGGCACGACGGGACCGAGCGTCAGCTCGTAGAGCAGCACAGCGTGCTCCGTGCACGCCGGCGTCGCGCCTCCGACGACCTTCGGGATGTTCTTCGTGTTCCACGTCGGGTTCCCCGGATCGACGCGCTCCGGGGAGAAGGCCAGGTAGAAGTCCTCCCCTACCGTGAGGCCGGTCCGTTCGAGCTTGGACAGGATGATCTCGTCCGTCGTGCCGGGGTAGGTCGTGCTGTCGAGGATGATCATCATGTCCCTGTGGACGTGTTTCGCGATCTGACAGACGGCCGCGCTGACGTAGGAGATGTCAGGGTCCTTCGTCTTCCTGAGAGGTGTCGGCACGCAGATGTCGATCGAGTCGAGCGTCTCGATCACCGAGAAGTCGGTCGTCACCTCGAAGCGTCCCGCCTCCACCGCCTCCCGCACCCACTCGTCCGGGACGTCGCCGATGTACGAGCGACCTTCCCGCAGTGACCTGATCTTCTCCTCGTTCGTGTCGATGCCCGTCACGTGGAACCCGGCCTTCGCGAACTCCATGGTCAGTGGAAGGCCGACGTAGCCGAGTCCGATCACACCCAGTCTGGCCTCTCTGGATTCCAGCTTCTCCCTCAGCACCGATGCCTCCTTCGGTCAGTCGTCAGAGGAACTCTCCTATCCCACGGGGCTCGAGACCACGACAGCGGCCGCAGTGGCCACAGGCAACAGCATGTTGTCAAGAGCACCTATCGGCAGGGACTCAAGCAGACTGGCCACCAGCCCCACCAGAAGAGCCGACGGCAACGGAACATAGAACATAGCAATAACCGCGCCCACGGCGAAGACCGTGAGCGAACCGATGTAGGTCTTCCGTGGATTGTGCGGCAGGAGTGTGGAACCGAACGCCTTTCCTGACAAACTGGCCAGACTGTCCCCGAGCGCCAGGACGAAGATGCCCACGGATGCGGCCTCGAGCGGAAAGAGCCACAGCGCAAGCCAGATGCCGACACCGTAGAGGATGGGCCCCCCGACGATGCCCCGCTCCTCCTCCGGCCGCATCGCGCGCCACGTCACATCCGCGAAGAAGGGAACGGCGATCCCGAGCTGCCGGAAGAACTCCGACAGCACGAGAAGCAGTGTGACGGATCCGACGAGCCACAGTGCGAACCCCCTCCACCACATCGCAAGGAACGGCACGGCGATGGCGCAGGCGTGAAGCGCCTTGCGGAAGACCTCGTGGCGCGCGGCGGCCTCCGCCGGGGAGTAGCCGAACCGGCGACCCTCCGGCAGGAACTCGAGGATCTCCCTCAGATCCCGCGTGTGGATGACGAACGAGGCCAGCGGCAGCACGGGATACTCGGGGTTGATCGCGATGCTCCGCCAGGCCGCCTGAACGATCTCGATGTTGCTGCGGTCATCGACGACGACCGTCGTGTCGCTCCACGTGTAGCCGCGCTCATCGAGGAAGCGCTCGAGGGACCGCCGCTTGCCTTCGCCGCTGTGCAAGCCCCCGGTGAGCCGTCCGGTGAGTCTCCCGTTCTCAGTCTCGAGCGGGACCCCCCGCCCGGCGTCCGCCCCGACCCGGGCCGCGATGCGCTCTATGGCCTGGTCGGGTACGCCGGCGCTCACAAGCACGATCTCGTATCCGAGGGCCTTGAGCCGCGCGCAGCACTCCGCGGCGCCCTTCCTGAGCGCGATCGAGTCGGCGAGCCGACAGAGTTCCTCAACGGAACGCCCTCGCTGATAGCGATAGGCCGCCTCGACGGCGACCTCCACGGGCGCGGCGCCCGTCTTGAGCAGAAAACCGAGCCAGAGGCTTCTGAGAAGGGTCCAGGGGCTGCTGCGCCAGGCCAGGCGCCAGAGAAAGAGACCGCGGAGCAGCACGCCGTCCACGTCGAAGGCAACGATCCCGCGCCGGGCCGTCGCCGCCGGTGACCCGTCAGGCACCGCCGTCTCTCCCTCTCAGTGTCAGCACGCCCCGGACCGCCATCCAGACGGCGAGACCGACCATGATGACCGGCACGTAGAAGAACTCCGGTCCGTAGCGCGGGATGATGATCCGTCCCAGCCTGTAGGCCCCGTACACGAGCATCCCCGACAGCGCGAGGCTGGCGAACCCCACCGCCAGTCGGTAGACCCTGGCCTCGCCGTTCTCGTGCCTGGGGTCGGTCACCGCGCCTCCGGGTATCACCGCACCAGAGCGAACTTGCCCGTCGCGACGTCGTCAGTCGAGCTCCTGTCGCGGGCGACGACCCGGAGACGGTAGATGTAGACGCCGCTTGCGAGGTCCTCTCCCGTCATCGAGGCGAGCGACACCTGGTTCAGGCCCGCGGAGAGTCCCTGCCCCCGCTCCCGGATCGTGTGTGTGAAGACCTGCTGCCCGGTGACGTCGTAGACCTCCACCTCGACGAGCTGGACCTCGCGGGACAGCTCGTAGACGAGCATCGCATCATCAAGCGATGTCGCGGGGTTCCGCGCGACGTGATGTCTGAGGATCCCGATGGGGCCCTCGGCTCGAACGTTGAGAATCGTCGACGCCGTGTTGTCAGAGATCGACAGCTCCTCCGGGGCGTCCTCGACGACGACACGGGCCGTCAACGTATGGTCGCCGACGTCGCTCTCCTCGAGCGCCCAGGTGAACGTCCTGGTCACCACCTCGCCCGAACCGACGGTACGATCGACGTCGTACGCAGCCAGAAGCTCCCCGCCGTCCGGCTCGCCGTCCCAGAGTTCGATCGTGAAGGCCGCCAGAGTATCTGGCCCGAACGCGTGAACATCGAGTTCGACATCGACGGCGGCGCCGGTGAAGGGCCTGTTGGGAGTCGCCTGGATGCCGCCCGGGAAGACGGCCAGGTTGAACGCGGCCTCCGGGTCGGCCAGTCTGGCGATGGCGCCGGCGACGGCACGCGTCGTAGACGCGAACTGCGACTCGCGGATGGTCGAGAACCGGTCGCCTATCGTGTGATAGTACGGGTTCCGATCCCTGGGGCTCCAGTGCTCGATGGCCACGAGTGCGTCGTATCCCTCGACCCAGAAGCTGCCGTGGTCGCTGTAGAGAAGCGGCGTGTCGATCCGAACGGCGCTGAACGACGGGAAGTGCGCCGGATACGCGTCAACGGTCTCCAGCATCCAGTCCGCCAGCCAGGCGGACGACTCGTTGGTGACCAGATGGCAGGTGTCAGGGTTGGCGGGATGCGGCTTGAAGGCGATCATGTCGACGTTGATCGCCGCGTAGACCGTGTCGCCCGCCGCAGCGATGCTGTCGGCGTAGGCTTCGCTCCCGATGAGCCCGAGTTCCTCGGCCGTAAAGAGCACGAACCGGATATCGAACGGAAACTCGAGACCCGAGGCCGCGATGACGCGTGCGACCTCGAGGACCGTGGCAACGCCGGTCGCGTTGTCGTCGGCGCCCGGGGCGTCGTGCTGACACCACCAGAAGGCGAACGAGTCGTCGTACGCCGAGCTCGACGCGGTCGCGTCGTAGTGCCCGCAGACGATGTATGCGCCGTCCAGTCTTCCGTTGCCCTCGAGCGTGGCGATGATGTTCTCGACGGGGTAGTCGACCGCCGGACCTCCGGAGCCGCCCTCGCAGGTGTACCCCAGAAGGTCGAAGCGCTGGTACTCGATCGGCGATCCCGGCGGCAGACAGGACTCCAGGGCGCTCACGACGGCGGGCTTCGCCTCATCGAGGCACGCATCGTGGAAGACGAACCTGGTTCTCGGGTCCCCGCCCGTCGTCTCGGACAGCCTTCTCGTCATCGCCATCAGACTGTCGCCGGACACGGCCGAGAGCACGTCGTTCACGACCCCGCGCCACGCCTCCTCTCCCCTCGTTCGCCGGTCGATGACGTGGGACGGAGGCGCCGGATCGAACCACTTGTGTGTGTCGATCGCGTCGGGCAGGGCGACGACCTGATGGGCCTCCGCGCGGAGCCGCTCTGTCTGTTCCGGACCCGCCGCGACGAGATGCGTACCGACCCGGTCGGACCAGAGGACTCTACCGACCGACGGCGTCCTGTCTGTGGAGCCGGGATACCAGACGACCGGCGTCTCACCGTCCCTGACGCTCCCGAGTCCGTCTGCCGAGAGGCCGCGTGACAGCGCGCGTCCGGCGAACTCCCCGTCGCTCTCGACGACGGCGCTTCCCGCCCCGATGAGCCGGACCGTGGCCCCGAGGCGCTCGGCGGCGCTCAACTCGCTTCCGTCACGAAAGCGCACGGCGTAGAGCTCCGCCGGCGCCCCGCCGGCAAGAAGCCCCACCACGAGTACAGCAGCAAAGAGCAGCGTCACCGTCCTCATCCCGTCCCCCCTTTGGCCGGACCTCGCGTTCATCGGAGAGCGGCCGACGACTCGACGCCGCCGGCCGCCATCCGGTATATGGTACGCCCGAGAGGATTCGAACCTCCGACTCCTGGAACCGGAATCCAGTGCTCTATCCAGCTGAGCTACGGGCGCGTGTCAACCTCGATGAGTTCGTAGTCTCGGGTCCCCAGACCCAAGGCTTCAGCATAGCGCAACTGCACCGTCGAGTCCACTTCGGGATGCAGATCCTTGAACTTGTCGCTGCCCTGCCGGTAGGTCGGCGAGAGATCGCCGGCCTCCGAGGCCGGCGCCTCGTTGACGAGATCGTACGACGCCTGGTCGATCGCGACCGGATCGAGCGACGCAACGATGCCGACATCCGGGCAGATCGCCTCCTTCGCCGCCCCGTAGCAGTCGCAGACGGGGTGCACGTCCGTGATGAAGTTGACGTATCCGACGGCGCCCGGTTTCGCGTCCGACAGGGCCTTCGTGTACTCGACCATCTTCTCCTGGAAGATGTCGGTCGCCTGATCCCAGCGGATGCCGACGGCCTTCACCGGGCAGACGGCGATGCACTCCCCGCACCCGATGCAGGTCTCATCGTCGATCGCCGCCCGTTCATCGACGAGGATCGCGTCGACCGGACACCACTCGGCGCAGGTCCCGCACGCGATGCAGGTGTCGCGCACGAACGGCTTGGTCGTCGAATGCTGCTCGAGCTTCCCGGAGCGCGAAGCCCCGCCCATGCCGACGTTCTTGATGGCGCCGCCGAAACCCGAGAGCTCGTGTCCCTTGAAGTGAGCGACCGACAGCACGGCGTCCGCCTTGATGAGCTCGGCGCCGTAGGCCGCCTCGCTGACGTGTCTGCCGTCGAACGGAAGCCGGGTCTCCGTCGTTCCGCGGAGGCCGTCCGCGATGACGACCGGGGCGCCGAGCGCCGACTGGGTGAAACCGTGCTCGGCCGCGGCCCGCAGATGGGCGATCGCATCGCACCGGGTGCCCCTGTAGAGCGTGTTGGCGTCGGTGACGAACGGTCGGTGTCCCCGACGCATCAGCCAGGCAACGATCCTCCGGATGAAGTGGGGCCTGACGTGACCCGTCTGACTGCTCTCCCCGAAGTGCATCTTGACCGCGACTATCTGGTCCTCCCGGGCGATCCCCTCGATGCCCGAGCGTTCGAGGAGAGCGTCGACACTTGCTACGAGATCGTCCCTGTCGCTCGACCTCAGCAGATAGACGTTGCTCTTCCCTCTGTCGGATGCCATCGCCTCTCCCCGCTAGCGTTCGCGCACGCGTCCGGCCCAGCGCATCTTGAGCCTGAGGATCTCATAGTAGGAATGTCCACCGACGTCCACCAGAAGGGCGCTCAGACCGGCCCGTCTGATCGTGACGACGTCCGACTGTTCGATGTGAAAGGCGCGCTCTCCGTCGACCGTCACCATCGTCCCCTTCTCACACTCGATCATCTCGATCTCGATCTCCGAATCCGGGGGCACGACGCAGGCTCTGATACTGAGCGTGTGTGGGCAGATCGGAGTGGCGATGATGGCCTCGACCCCGGGCACGACCACCGGACCGCCGGCCGACACGGAATAGGCCGTCGAACCGGTCGGGGTCGACAGGATGATCCCGTCGGCCGCGTAGCGCGTCACCAGCTCGCCGTTCGAGCGGGCCTCGAACGAGAGCATCCTGGCGTCGGCCGCCTTGAGGATGACAACGTCGTTCAGGGCGAGACGGTGTTCGCCGCCGTCCTTCGAGACCTCCAGCATCATGCGCTCGGTGACGGGCAGGTCGTTCGGATCGAGCGACTCCAGAACCCCCGCCAGCTCGTCTCCGGGAACCTGCGTCAGGAAGCCGAGACTCCCCAGGTTGACCCCGAGCACCGGCGTCCGCTTCCCCGCGGACGCCACGCCGCGAACGGCCGCGAGCATCGTGCCGTCACCCCCGAACGCGATGACCAGGTCGGAGCGCTCGGCGACGACGTTTCGGGCGGCCGTCTCGACGCCCTCCGGCGCCGCGGCCGCGGCGAGCTCATCGACCACGAGTCCCAGCCCCCGCGCTTCGGCCCAGCTGGACACCATGCCGGACGCACGGGGGATGCCCTCCTTCTGGGGGTTCGCGATGATCCCGACGGTCTTCACCGGTCTCACTCCCTTCGCTTGCGCACCGACGGCGTCTCGAGAAGGACCCTGACGCGCTCCGCGATCGTCTCCTCAGAGAGACCACACTCCGAGAGCAGCCGAGCCCGCGACCCGTGCGGGACGAACTCGTCCGGCAGGGCGACGCACTCGACGACCGCGTTCCGCTCGCCCCGTGTGGCGAGCAGCTCGAGGACGGCCGCACCGAAGCCGCCCGAGAGTACGTTCTCCTCGACGGTCACGATCCGTCCGGTCCGGGCAGCGCACTCGAGGATCAGATCCTCATCCAGCGGCTTGGCGAACCGCGCGTTCACGACCCCCGCGTCGATCCCCTGATGCTGGAGTCTGAAAGCCGCTTCCTCGGCGACGTGGACCATCGACCCGATGGCGAGGATGGTCGCGTCCTGCCCCCGCCTCAGGATCTCGGCCTTCCCGACCGGGATCGGATCGGGATCGTAGTCGAGGCGCACACCCAGTCCCGCGCCGCGCGGATACCGGATCGCGATCGGCCCCTCGTCGTGCTCGGCGGCCGTCCGGACAAGCGCTCCGAGTTCGTTCTCGTCCTTCGGGGCCGCCACAACGAGCCCGGGCACGCTCCGCAGGAACGACAGGTCGAAGACGCCGTGGTGGGTCGGACCGTCGTCGCCGACGATCCCACCCCTATCGACCATCAGCTTCACCGGCAGCCCCTGAAGGCAGACGTCGTGGATGATTTGGTCGTACGCCCGCTGGAGGAACGTCGAGTAGATGGCGACGAACGGCTTGAGCCCGGCCGTCGCCATGCCGGCGGCGAACGTGACGGCGTGCTGTTCGGCGATGCCGACGTCGAAGAAGCGGTCCGGGAAGGCCCGCGCGAAATACAGGAGCCCCGTACCCGCGGGCATCGCTGCCGTCACCGCCACGATCCGGTCGTCCTTCTCACCGAGCGTGACAAGCGAGCGGCCGAACGCCTCCGTGTACGACATCGCCTTCGGTCTGGCCTTGAGCGTTCCCGATGCCTTGTCGAACGAGCCGATGCCGTGAAAGCGCGACGCGTCCTCCTCGGCCGGCGCGTAGCCCTTGCCCTTCGTCGTGACGACGTGGACCAGCAGCGGCCCGTCCAGGTACTTGAGCCGTTCGAACGCCTCGACGAGCAGCTCCACGTTGTGACCGTCGAGCGGCCCGAAGTACTTGAATCCCAGCTCCTCGAAAAGCACGCCCGGTACGAACAGACCGCGCGCTCCCTCGAGGGCGCGTGACGCGAGCGATCGGGCTCTCTCTCCTACGGCCGGGATCCGCCCGAGAATGTCCCAGACCTCGGACTCGAGGCGCTGGTAGGTCGGAGCGGACAGGAGCCTCGTCAGGTACTGCGACAGCGCCCCGACGTTCTTGGAGATCGACATGCGGTTGTCGTTGACGATGACGATGAGGTTCTTCTTGAGATGGCCGGCCTGGTTCAACCCCTCGAAGGCAAGCCCCGCCGTGAGAGAACCGTCGCCGATGACGGCGAGCACGCGGAAGTCCTCGTCGCGGGCGTCGCGGGCGCACGCCATACCGAGGGCGGCCGAGATCGAGGTGCTGGAGTGTCCCGTGTTGAACGCGTCGTGCGGGTTCTCCTCGCGCCGCGGGAAACCGGCGACGCCCCCGTACTGCCGGAGAGTCGCGAAGGTGTCCCGTCGACCGGTCAGGAGCTTGTGGGCGTAGCTCTGGTGCCCGACGTCCCAGATGATCCGATCGCGGGGCGAGTCGAACACGGAGTGAAGAGCCAGTGTCAGCTCGACGACGCCGAGGCTCGGAGCCAGGTGTCCCCCGTTCCTCGAGACGACGCGGATGATCTCATCGCGAAGCTCCTCCGCCAGTCGTCTGAGTTCGGCCGACGTGAGCCCCTTGAGATCGTCCGGCGAGTCGATCCTGTCGAGCAGCCTTGCCATGCCGGCGTCCTTTCTTCCGTCCTTACGTTCGCCGTCTGACGATGTACTCAGCGATCGCCTTCAGAGCACCCGTGTCGCCGCCGATCCCATCGAGGGCCTCAACGGCCTCGTTCACGAGAGACCGGGCGCGTTCCCGGGACGCTTCGACACCGACGGCTCCGGGGTACGTGAGCTTCCCGCTCGCCTCGTCCTTGCCGACGGCCTTCCCCATCTCCTCCTCGGTTCCGGTGATGTCGAGCAGATCGTCGGCGATCTGGAACGCCAGACCCAGCCTCTCGCCGTACCGGCGAAGGGCCACGCGACGGTCGCCGTCCGCCCCGCCCGAGACGGCCCCGATCTCGACGGCGCCCGCCAGCGGCATCGCGGTCTTCCTCGTGTGAATGAACGTGACGTCCTCCACGGGGTCGCCGGTCGACGGCGGCTCGATGTCGGCGGCCTGGCCGCCGACCATCCCGCGGCTGCCGTTCGCCGACGCGAGGATCGCGACGATCTCGGCCCTCTGGACTGACTCGAGTCCCGGGCTCGACGCGACGGCCTCGAAAGCGGCCGTCAGGAGCGCGTCGCCGGCGAGTATCGCAAGTGCCTCACCGTAGACCCTGTGGGACGTCGGACGCCCGCGCCTGAGATCGTCGTCGTCCATCGCCGGCAGATCGTCGTGGATGAGCGAGTACGTGTGGACGAGTTCGGTGGCGCAAGCCGGCTGAAGTGCGCGCTCGGACCCGCCACCGACGACCTCGCACGCGGCGAGCGTCAGGATGGGCCGCAGGCGCTTGCCGCCCGAGAAGACGCTGTAGCGCATTGCCTCGTGCAGGCGCCCGGGCGGCGTCCCGGCAGAGGGCAGCAGCCCGTCGAGCGACCGTTCCACCAGCCGCCTCCGCTCGTCCAGGAAGCCTCGCAGGAACCCGCCCATCTCACGCGTCATCGTCGCCCTCTTCGACCTCCTCGTCGAGCGGCTCCAGCCGGTGCCCGCCCAGGTCCTTCTCGAGCTTGAGGATCCTCTCGCGGGACTTCTCGAGGTCCTCCGCGAGCTGCCCGGCGAGTCGCATGCCCTCCTCGAACGCCTTCAGCGAGGCCTCGAGCGCGAGGTCGCCGCTCTCGAGTTCGGACACGAGTTCCTCGAGCCGTCTCAGCTTCTCTTCGACGGATTTCTTTCCGGCCACCTGTCCTCCCTGGTCTGAGGGTCGACGGAGTCGACGGTGCAGCCGAGGCTCCCGTCGACGATCGTCACACGTATGCCTGCCCCGGGCGAGACCTCTCCGATCGACCGGACGGGCCGCCCGTCCTCGTCCCGTGCCACCAGCGCGTATCCTCGTTCGAGGAGGCCCGCCGGGTCTCCGGCCTCGAGGGCCGCACGCAGTCTGGCCAGCTCGGCGTCCACCCGGTCGAGAGCCGCCCGCGCGGTCGCTCCAGCGCGCCACACGAGCTCGTCGACACGCTGCTCGGCCGCCTCGACCCTCTCGAGCGGGCGCTTGAAGGCGTACGCGGCGAGCGCGGCTCGCAGACGACCGTAGCGGTCCTCGTACCAGCGACTGACCGCTCTCACGAGACGCGTCTCGGCGGACGCGACATTCCTCAGCAGCTCCGTCCGGTCGGGCGCCACCAGCTCCCCGGCGTTCGACGGTGTCGCCGCTCTTACGTCGGCCGCGAAATCCGTGATGGAGAAATCGACCTCGTGACCGACTGCCGACACGACCGGGGTCTTCGCTCCGTGAACGGCCCGGGCGACCACTTCCTCGTTGAAAGCCCAGAGGTCCTCAAGCGAGCCGCCTCCGCGGCCGACGATCATGACGTCAGCCTCGCCCCACTCGTCCACGAGCCGGATCGCCTCCGCGATCTCCTCGGCGGCGCCGGCGCCCTGAACGCGGGTCGGGGCCACGACCAGACGGATCCACGGCGCCCGCGAACGCACGACGCGTACGACGTCCCGCACGGCCGCCCCGGTCGGCGACGTGACGACCGCGACCGTCCCGGGGAACGCCGGGATCGGACGCTTGTGGGCGGGGTCGAAGAGCCCCTCGTCGGCCAGTCGTCTCTTCAGACGCTCGAATGCGGCCGCCAGATCGCCGACGCCGGCCTCCCGCATTCTGTCGACGATGATCTGGTACTTCCCCTGCGGTTCGTAGATCGAGATCCGCCCGTGCGCCCTGACCTTGGCACCGTTCTCCGGGCGGAACGACAGCCGGGCGTTCCTTCCGCGGAACATGACGGCCGGCAGACTGCTCGACGCGTCCTTCAGCGTGAAGTACATGTGGCCCGACGAGTGATGGACGAAGTTCGAGATCTCTCCCTCAACCCAGACGAGGGGGAACCCGGTCTCGAGCAGCGCCTTGATGCGACCCGTCACGTCCGAGACCGTGAGGACGTTGTCGGCGCTCTCCTTGAGGAGGCCCTCGGTACCTTCCATCATCCGCTCGCTCCGGATCCGTCGGGGTCGTCAGCGCCCCCGGCCCGTCGCGCTGCGGCCAGGGTGTTCCTCAGGAGCAGCGTCGTTGTCAGCGTGCCGACGCCGCCCGGCACGGGCGTCACGACGGACGCGCGCTCGAGAGCATCCTCGTAGTTGACGTCTCCGACGACGCGATAGCCCTTCTCCGTCCCGGGGTCGTCGATTCGGTTGACGCCGACGTCGACCACCACGGCTCCCGGACGCATCATGCCACCCGTCACTGCGTTCGGCCTGCCGACGGCGACGACAAGGATGTCGGCTGCGCTCGTGTGCACGGCGAGGTCGCGTGTTCTCGAGTGACAGACCGTCACCGTCGCATTCCCTCGACGCGACTTTCTGAGAAGCAGATTGGCCAGCGGCTTACCGACCACCGCACTCCGCCCCACGATGACGACGTGCCGTCCCTCGATATCGATCTGTCCGCGAACGAGCATCTCGACGACGGCCTCGGCCGTACACGGGGCGAAGCACTCCTCACCCTTCAGAAGAAGCCCGAGCGACCGCACCGTCGCACCATCGACGTCCTTCTCGGGAGCGATCCTCTCCACCACCGACGCGTCGATCGTCTCCGGCAGTGGCTGCTGCAGGATGATCCCGTGCACCTCTTCGTCCCGCGAGAGTCGGGCGATCGCCTCTTCGACGCCGCCTGTTCCGATCCCGGCATCGAGGCCGACGACGCGGGTGGCGACACCGACCTTCGCTGCGTTGCGCTCGATGCTCTTCGTGTAGATGGCCGACGCGGGGTCCTCGCCGACGAGCACGACCGCCAGGAGCGGCGGCGCCCCGTCTCCGGCGAGCTCCGCGCTTCCCTCCGCGATCTCCTCACGAATGGCCGAAGCGATCGGCTTGCCCCTCAGGACCGTCGTCATGAACGTCCTCCCGGTCGCGTGAAGCGCTACTCCTCGTCCGGACTGTGTTCGAGAACGCGGTCGACGGCCCGCGCGGCCCCCGTGGTCTCGTCGATGTCGACGAGGAAGCCCGAGAGTACGGAGGGACCGTCCGCCGTCTCGAAACGCTGCGGAAGTCCGGTGACGAACCGCGCCACCGAGAGTTCCGTGCGCACGCCGATCACCGAACGCCACGGACCCGTCATCCCGGCGTCCGTGATGTAGGCCGTATGTCCTTCGAGGATGCGCTCGTCGGCCGTCTGGATGTGGGTGTGGGTGCCGACGACGGCACTCGCCCTGCCGGCGAGATACCAGCCGAGGGCGAGTTTCTCGGACGTCGCCTCCGCGTGAATGTCGACGAGGACGATCGGCGTCTCGGCAAGAAGCTCATCGACGAGCCGCCTCCCCTCGCGGAAGGGACAGTCGATCTGCCGCATGAAGACGCGTCCCTCGAGGTTGACGATCCCGACCGGCACGCCCGAGCGGCTCGTGACGACCGCAGCGCCGCGCCCAGGGGCGCCGGGCGGGTAGTTCGCCGGCCTCAGGATGCGTTCGGAGCTGTCGAGGTAATCGAAGACGTCGCGGCGGTTCCACGTGTGATTCCCACCGGTCAGCACGTCGATACCACGCGCCAGGAGCTCGTCGGCTATCTTCGGCGTCACGCCGATGCCGCCGGCGGCGTTCTCGCAGTTGGCCACGACGAAGTCGACGGACCGCTCGTCCACGATGCCCCCGAGGAGGCGGGACACGGCCCGCCTCCCGGGGCGACCTACGATGTCACCGACGAACAGAAGGCGCAACAACCCCTCCCGTCTACTTCGCGTAGTCGATCGCGCGGGTCTCCCGTACGACAACCACCTTGATCTGCCCGGGGTACTTGAGTTCGTTCTCGATCTTCCGCGCGACAGCGGACGCAAGGGCCTCCGCCCGAGCGTCGTCGATCTTCTTGTGCTGCACCATGATCCGGATCTCGCGTCCGGCCTGGATGGCGAACGACCTGTCGACTCCCTGGAACGAGGAGGCGATGTTCTCGAGCTTCTCAAGCCGCTTGATGTAGGTCTCCAGCGTCTCGCGTCGCGCGCCCGGCCGCGCGCCCGATACGGCGTCGCCGGCCTGGACCAGCACCGCGATGAGCGTCGTGGGCTCCACGTCCTCGTGGTGCGACTCGATCGCGTTGACGATCTCGTCGCTCTCCCCGTAGCGACGCGCCAGATCCGCACCCAGCGCCGCGTGGGTTCCCTCCATCGTGTGGTCGACCGCCTTGCCGATGTCGTGCAGCAGCCCGGCCCGCTTGGCCAGGGCGACGTCCAGCTCGAGCTCGGACGCCATCAGTCCGCAGAGGTAGGCGACCTCCTTCGAATGCTGAAGCATATTCTGCCCGTAGCTCGTCCGGTAACGGAGCCGCCCGATGAGCTTGACGAGCTCCGGTCGGAGATCGTGGATGCCGACGTCGAGACAGGCCTCCTCGCCCAGCTCGACGATCTGCTCGTCGAGCTCCTTCTGGATCTTCGCGACGACCTCCTCGATCCGTCCCGGGTGAATCCGTCCGTCGGCGATCAGCCGCTCGAGCGACAGACGGGCGACCTCCCGCCGCACAGGATCGAAGCCCGAGAGGATGACGGCCTCCGGGGTGTCGTCGACGATGACGTCGATGCCGGTCGCCATCTCGAAGGCGCGGATGTTGCGGCCCTCGCGACCGATGATCCGGCCCTTCATCTCGTCGTTCGGCAGATTGACGACCGACACAGTCGACTCGACGACGTGATCGGCAGCGCACCGCTGGATGGCGGTCGTCAGGACCTGCTTGGCCTCCCGGTCTCCCTGACGCCTCGCCTCGTCCTTGATGTCCTTGATCATCCTCGCCGCCTCGAGGCGGGCGTCGGACTCCATGTTCTTGATCAGGAGCTTCTTGGCGTCGTCGCGGTTCATCCCCGCGATGCGCTCAAGTCGCTCGTTCTGCTCGTCGAGAAGGAGAGAGAGCTTCTCGGAACGTTCCGTGATAGACCTCTCGGTCTCCTCGAGCGACGTCTCCCTCTCTCCGAGCTCGGTCTCCTTCTTCTCGATGAACTCGACCTTCCTGTCGAGGTTCTCCTCCCGCTTCTCGATGGAGCGTTCGAGCTTCTCGAGCTCCGCCCGGGTCGTCTGCGTGTCCTCTTCGAACTTCGCCTTCGCCTTGTACCACTCGTCCTTCGCCTCGAGGATCGCGGCCTTCTTCTGCGTCTCGGCCTCTCTGTGGGCCTCGCGCACGATCTTCTCGGCCAACTCCTCCGCGCTCACGATCTTGCTCCGGTCCACCAGACGTCTGGCGAACCATCCCGCGAGAAAGACCGCGACGCCCACGAGGAAGATGATGAGAATCGGGCCCCACTGTGTCATGGAAGTCATGTCCTCCTATCTATCGTCATTGCGGTCCATTGTCTCTTGCCGGCTCATCGTCCCGCTCGTTCCCGGCGCGGTCGTCTTCGCCGGCCTGGGAAGCGGCGTCCCACGTTTCCAGCCGCTTCCGGACCTCCCTCTCGTACCCGCTGCCGGACGGGCGGTAGTACGTCCGCTCCTCCGGCAGGTACTCCTGTCGTCTGCCCTCCGACTCCGAGGCCGGCATCTCGTAGCCCTCGCCGTGCTTGAGGCGCGCGGCGCCGGCGTACGATGCATCCCGCAGATGCTCCGGGACCTCGAAGCTCGAGCTGCCCTCGACGTCCTCGAGGGCTCTGGCAACGGCGTCTGCCGCCGTTCGGCTCTTCGGCGCCGTCGCCAGATAGATCGCGGCCTCCGCGAGCGCGTACCGGGCTTCCGGGAGCCCGAGCATCTCGACGGCCCGCGCTGCCGCCACAACCACACCGAGCGCGTCCGGGTCGGCGAGACCGATGTCCTCCGAGGCCGATATGACAAGCCTCCGGGCGATGAACCGCGGGTCCTCCCCGCCGGCGAGCATTCTGGCCATCCAGTGCAGGGCGGCGTCAGGCTGGGAGCCGCGGATGCTCTTGATGAACGCCGACGCGACATCGTAGTGCCAGTCGCCCTGCCGGTCGTACCGGACGACGCGCTTCCGGAGACACTCCCGGGCCGCCTCGAGGCCGACCCGGATGACGCCGTTCCTGTCGGGCGGCGTCGAGAGCACCGCGAGTTCGAGCGCGCCGAGCGCCCGTCTGGCGTCCCCGAGCGCGTTCTCGACGAGGTGGTCGAGTGCCTCATCGGCGATCTCCACCCGGTACTCGCCCAGTCCCCTCTCCTCGTCGCGGAGGGCCGCCTCGATGAGCGCGCGAACCTCCGCTTCCTCGAGCGCCCTGAGTTCAAAGACCTGGATCCTCGAGAGGAGCGCCGGGTTCAGGTAGAAGAACGGGTTCTCGACCGTCGCCCCCACCATCGTCACGGTG